>NZ_AMPR02000024.1:0-49075 GCF_000307735.3 Cupriavidus sp. HPC(L)
AACCCCCGCGCCAATCGCAGCGCCCCGGGGCTCGAGCTGGCCGGCTTCATTGGCGGATCACGTCGGCGCCCTTGGGGACGCTGAAGCGGAAGGTGTCGGCCGGCAGCGACGGGTTCTTCTGCATCGCGCTGAAGGTCAGCAGCGTGGTGTTGCCGAACGCGTCGCGCAGCTCCATCGCTTCCAGATTGCCGCCCTTGAAGCCGATTCCGATCCGCTCGAACTGGGTGTCCTTGGCCTTCGGCGTCAGCTCCAGCCATTCGATGCCGTCGCGGGTCGGGCCGTCCTTGACGACGAAGCTCTTCTCCAGGTCGTTGCTGCCGAACAGGATCGCTGCCGGGCTCGAACCGAGCGCGGCGTCCAGCTTGCGCTCGGTGACCTGGTTCAGATCCTTGTCGTAGATGAAGAGCGTCTGGCCGTCGGCCTGCAGCAGCTGCTCGTAGGGCTTGGTATAGCGCCAGGAGAACTTGCCGGGGCGCGAGAATACGAAGGTGCCGCTCGAGGTGCCGGTGACGCGCATCGCCTCGCCGGTGCCCTTGACCTGACGCTGCGTGAATTCGCCGCGTGCGCTCTTGACGGTGGTGACGAAGGTCTTCAGCTGATCGGTGGCGGCGGCTTGCGCGGTGGCCGGGGCCAGCGCGGCCCAGCCCAAGGTGGCGGCAGCGCCGACGGCGGCAAGTGCGGACGCCAGTACGCGATTAGGCATGCAATCGATCCTTGTATTGGGTAAGTGTCCGGTTAGAGCCGGGGAGCGGCGCCGGATTCCGTCCGCGGGCGTCAGCAAGCGTGACACGCGTAACGGCATATTACCGGGCATCGGACCGGCCACCCGCGCGCGCTATTCGTCGCGCGCGCCGCCGGCGGGCGCCAGGATGTCGCGGTTGCCGTTGCCGGACATCGCCGAGACCAGGCCGGCCTTCTCCATGTCTTCGAGCAGGCGCGCCGCGCGGTTGTAGCCGATGCGCAGATGGCGCTGCACCAGCGAGATCGACGCGCGGCGGTTCTTCAGCACGACTTCGACCGCCTGGTCGTACAGCGGGTCGGCCTCGCCGCCACCGCCGATGCCGGCACCGCCGCCCATGCCATCGACACCGATGTCGCCCTCGGCCAGGCCGCCCTCGAGAATGCCCTCGATATAGTTGGGCTCGCCGGCTTCCTTCAGCTTGTCGACCACGCGGTGCACCTCGTCGTCCGAGACGAAGGCGCCGTGCACGCGCACCGGCAGGCCGGTGCCCGGCGCCAGATACAGCATGTCGCCCATGCCGAGCAGCGTTTCGGCGCCCTGCTGGTCCAGGATCGTGCGCGAGTCGATCTTGCTGCTGACCTGGAACGAGATCCGGGTCGGCACGTTGGCCTTGATCAGGCCGGTGATCACGTCGACCGACGGCCGCTGCGTCGCCAGCACCAGATGGATGCCGGCCGCGCGCGCCTTCTGCGCGATCCGCGCGATCAGCTCCTCGACCTTCTTGCCGACCACCATCATCAGGTCGGCCAGCTCGTCGATCACGATCACGATGGTCGGCAGCTTCTCCAGCGGTTCGGGCGCGTCGGGCGTCAGGCTGAACGGATTCGGGATCTTTTCCTCGCGCGCCGCCGCCTCGTCGATCTTCTTGTTGTAGCCGGCCAGGTTGCGCACGCCCATCTTGCTCATCAGCTTGTAGCGGCGCTCCATTTCGCCGACCGCCCAGTTCAGCGCATTGCCGGCCTGCCGCATGTCGGTAACCACGGGACACAGCAGATGGGGGATGCCCTCGTAGATGCTCATCTCCAGCATCTTCGGATCGATCAGGATCAGCCGCACGCTGTCGGCCTTGGCCTTGTACAGCAGCGACAGGATCATCGCGTTGATGCCGACGGACTTGCCCGAGCCGGTGGTACCGGCAACCAGGCAGTGCGGCATGCGCGCCAGGTCGGCGACCACCGGCTTGCCGGCGATGTCCTTGCCGAGCGCCAGCGTCAGCTGCGAGACGCTCTCGTTGTAGACCTGCGAGCCGAGGATCTCGCCCAGCCGCACCGCCTGGCGCTTCGGATTCGGCAGCTCAAGGCCCATGTAGTTCTTGCCCGGAATGGTCTCCACCACGCGGATCGACACCAGCGACAGCGAGCGCGCCAGGTCCTTGGCCAGGTTGACGATCTGGCTGCCCTTGACGCCGGTGGCCGGCTCGATCTCGTAGCGGGTGATCACCGGACCCGGATAGGCAGCCACGACCTTGACCTCGACGCCGAAGTCCTTGAGCTTCTTCTCGATCAGGCGCGAGGTGAATTCCAGCGTCTCGGCGCTGACGGTCTCCTGCGAGACCGGTACCGGGTCCAGCAGCGACAGCGGCGGCAGGTCGGCATCCTGCAGGTCGGCAAACAAGGGCTGCTGCTTCTCGCGCTCGACCCGCTCGTGCTTGGGCACTGCCTGCGGCCGCACGATCTGCACCGGCGCCGCCTCCTCGATGCGCACGCGCTGGACCTCGACGGTCTCGGTGCGCTCGACCTTGGCGGCCTCGCCGATGATGCGGTCCTGCTTGCTTTCGCGGCGCGCCTTGAAGCCGAGAAAGGCGGTCTCGACGAAGGCGCCGACCTTCTCGCAGACCGACAGCCACGAGAAATGGAAGAACAGCGACAGCCCGATCGCCAGCATCAACAGCAGCAGCAGCGTGGCGCCGGTAAAGCCCAGCGCGGTCTGCAGCCAGCCGCCCAGCAGATCGCCCAGCACGCCGCCGGGCGCGCGCGGCAGCGCCTCGCGCAGCGGGTACATGCGAACCGCCTCGAGGCCCATGCTGGCGGCCAGCGTCAGGCCGAAGCCGATCCAGCTGACCACCACGCCCTGGCGCGCCTCTCCGACCTGGTCGGGGAACTCGGCGGTCAGCATGCGCCAGCCGCGCCAGCAGCGGCGCACCAGCAGCACGCCGAGCCAGTAGGCGGAGAAACCGAAGATGAAGAACAGCACGTCGGCGAGCCAGGCGCCGACGCGGCCGCCAAGGTTGTGGATCTGCGCCACCTGATTGGCGTGCGACCAGCCCGGGTCGGCCTTGCTGTAGCTGGCCAGGATGCACAGGAAGGCCAGCGTCGCGGCCAGCAGCAGGAACCAGCGTACTTCTCCCAACAGCTTGCCGATGCGGGAAGGCAGGACGGAGGGATCGGTGCGGGTGGTCGTGGTGGTTCTGGCCATGCGGGGGTACGGATGGCGGCGCGGCACGGCGCCGTACGGAATTGCGGTGGCGGCATTTTACCTCCCCCGCAGGCTATCGCCGCCATTGGAATTTGCAACAATGCGCCAACGCCGGTCCACTTATAATGCGGGTTTTCGATTACCCATGCCGGCGCGCGGCGCACGCCGGCCACAGGAACGCATCATGGCCAAACACGCGAAAGTGCTGATTCTCGGTTCCGGTCCCGCCGGCTACACCGCCGCCGTCTACGCGGCGCGCGCCAACCTGGAGCCGGTGCTGATCACCGGCCTGGCCCAGGGCGGCCAGCTGATGACCACCACCGACGTGGAGAACTGGCCGGCCGATCCGAACGGCGTGCAGGGCCCCGAGCTGATGCAGCGTTTTCTCGAGCATGCCGAGCGCTTCAAGACCGAAATCATTTTCGACCACATCCATACGGCCAAGCTGACCGAGCGTCCGATCCGCCTGGTCGGCGACGCCGGCGAGTACACCTGCGATGCGCTGATCATCGCCACCGGCGCCTCGGCGCAGTACCTGGGCCTGCCTTCCGAGGAAAACTTCATGGGCCGCGGCGTGTCGGCCTGCGCGACCTGCGACGGCTTCTTCTACAAGAACCAGGAAGTGGCGGTGATCGGCGGCGGCAATACCGCGGTCGAAGAGGCGCTGTACCTGTCGCATATCGCCAGCAAGGTCACCGTGATCCATCGCCGCGACAAGTTCCGCGCCGAGCCGATCCTGGTCGACCGCCTGCTGGCACGCGAGAAGGAAGGCCGCGTCGAGATCGTCTGGAACACCGTGCTCGACGAGGTGGTCGGCGACGAGTCGGGCGTGACCGGTGTGCGCATCCGCAATGTGCAGAGCGGCACCACCGAGGAGCGCAAGCTCGCGGGCGTGTTCGTCGCGATCGGCCACAAGCCGAACACCGACCTGTTCGTCGGCCAGCTGGAGATGAACAATGGCTATATCGTGACCAAGAGCGGCCTGTCGGGCGACGCCACGGCCACCAACATCCCGGGCGTGTTCGCCGCCGGCGACGTGCAGGACCATGTCTATCGCCAGGCCATCACCAGCGCCGGCACCGGCTGCATGGCCGCGCTCGACGCGCAGCGCTACGTCGAAGCGCTGAAGTAAGTCTTGTTGCTCGCCTTCGGCGAGCTGTCCTCTCCCCTGCCCCTCTCCCGCAAGCGGGAGAGGGGAAAACCGGCGTGTCCGCTGTCCCTTGGCTTTCTCCCCTACCCCGCGAGCGGAGGAGGGGCAAGCCGGCGTCTCCGCTGCCCCTGGTTTTCTCCCTCTCCCGCTTGCGGGAGAGGGGCTGGGGGAGAGGGATTCCGCCCCTCCACCCGCGCCACCTTCTGCCGCCGATCGTGTTACCTTGCCGGTTTCACGGTCTTGCCCGCCGCCCCGCGGCGGTGCCGCTTTTCCCATCATGAAGCACGGTGCCAGCAAATCCGGCCGCCCTGCCGGTTCGTCCCCCACTCCCGCCCGTACCCGCCTTGGTCTCGACGATCTGGCACGCCTGCGCGACCAGATGAAGGCCGACGCCGAGCGCCGCGAGGCCGAGCGTCTTGCCGCCGAGGAAGCCGCGCGCCAGGCGGCGCTGGAAGCCAACGTGTTCCGCAACAGCATCGGCAATGTCCAGACACTGCGCGATCGCAACCGCGTGACGCCGCCCGCGCGGCGGCCCGAGCCGGTGCCGGTGCAAACCCGGCTCGACGACCAGGCGGTACTGGCGGCCTCGCTATCGGATCACTTCGATGTGGAAAACCTGCTGGAGACCGACGATACGCTGTCGTTCCGCCGCCCTGGCATCGGCAACGACGTCATACGCAAGCTGCGGCGCGGCGAATGGGTGCCGCAGGACCGCATCGATCTGCACGGACTGCGGCGCGACGAAGCGCGCGAGGCGCTGGCCGAATTCCTGCGCCGTTGCGTGCGGCGCGGCGTGCGTTGCGTGCGGGTGATCCACGGCAAGGGCAACGGCTCGCCGGACAAGCAGCCGGTGCTCAAGGGCAAGGTGCGCAGTTGGCTGGTGCAGAAGGAGGAAGTGCTGGCCTTCGTGGAGGCCCGGGGCGCCGAGGGCGGCTCGGGGGCCTTGATGGTGTTGCTGCGTCAGCCGTACGCGTGACGGCTGCCGCGTGACGGCTGCAATTCCCTCCCCCGGACGGGAGAGGGGCAAAACCCGGCGGCGTCAGACCGCCGCTTCGTCCTGCTCGCCGGTACGGATCCGGATCACGCGCTCGATCTCGGTGACGAAGATCTTGCCGTCGCCGATCTTGCCGGTATGGGCCGCCTTGACGATCGCGTCCAGCACGGTATCGAGCTGGCTCTCGGCCACGACCACCTCGATCTTGATCTTCGGCAGGAAGTCGACCACATACTCGGCGCCGCGATACAGCTCGGTGTGGCCCTTCTGCCGGCCGAAGCCCTTGACTTCGGTGACCGTCAGGCCGGTCACGCCCACGTCGGCCAGCGCCTCACGCACTTCGTCCAGCTTGAACGGTTTGATGATGGCGGTAATTTGCTTCATGTCGGCCCCCTTTCTGTCGTGATTGGTTGATGCAAGATTCTAGCCCGCGCGGCGCGATGACGCGCCAAAGCGGGTTGGGGATCACCCCTTGTCGTGTCGATTGCCGGCCTGCGGGGCCGCCCCGCCCTTGCCCCGGGCGTTCGGCGCAGCGGCGGTGTCCGGAATGCGGTCCAGATCGGCCAGCCACGCGCTCGACTCGCTGTCGCTGGGCGCGCGCCAGTCGCCGCGCGGCGACAGCGAACCGCCGGAGCCGACCTTCGGCGCATTCGGAATGCACGAGCGCTTGAACTGGCTGGTGCGGAAGAAGCGGTCGAGGAAGATGCGCAGGTTGCGCTTGATGTCGGCCAGCTCGTACTCGTTGCGCGCGACATGGGCCTCCTCGGGCCACTGCCCCGCCTCGCGGTCGCCCCAGGCATGCAGCGCCAGGTAGGCCACCTTCGACGGCGTGAAGCCGAAGCGCAACGTGTAGTACAGATTGAAATCCTGCAGCTCGTAGGGCCCGATCACGCTTTCGGTCTTCTGGCCCGGCTTGTCGCTGGAATCGCCCGGCACCAGTTCCGGGCTGATATCGGTGCCCAGCACGTCGAGCAGCACCTCGCTGCCACCCGCACCGATCTGGCCCGTTTCGGCGACCCAGCGCACCAGATGCGAGATCAGCGTCTTCGGCACGCTGGCATTGACGTTGTAATGCGACATGTGGTCGCCGACGCCGTAGGTGCACCAGCCCAGTGCGAGCTCGCTCAAGTCGCCGGTGCCGATCACGATGCCGTTGTGGTGATTGGCCAGCCGGAACAGATGATTGGTGCGCTCGCCTGCCTGCACGTTCTCGAAGGTCACGTCGTAGACCGGCTTGCCGTCGGCGAACGGATGGCCCAGGTCCTTGAGCATCGCCAGGCAGCTCGGCCGGATGTCGATCTCGCGCGCGGTGCAGCCGACCACCTCCATCAGCCGCCTGGCCTGCTGCAGCGTGCGGTCGCTGGTGGCAAAGCCCGGCATCGTGAAGCCGAGGATATTGGCGCGCGGCAGTCCCAGCCGGTCCATCGCCTTTGCACAGACCAGCAGCGCATGGGTCGAGTCCAGGCCGCCGGAGACGCCGATCACCACCTTCGAGATGCCGGTGGCCGACAGACGCTGCACCAGCGCCTGCACCTGGATCTGGTAGACCTCGTTGCAGCGTTCGTCGCGCCGCCGGCGATCGGCCGGCACATAGGGGAAGCGCTCGACGCGGCGTTGCAGCGGCAGATCGCGGTCCTCGTCGACCCCCAGCACGAAACCGACGGTGCGGAACTTCGCGACCTCGCCGGCATGGCGGCGCACCGAATCGCCGAACGTCGTCATGTGCATGCGCTCACGCGACAGCCGCTCCAGATCGACGTCCGCGAAGATCATGTGCGAATCGTCGGCGAAGCGCTCCGATTCGGCCAGCAGTTCGCCATTCTCGTAGACCAGCGCCTGGCCATCCCAGGCGAGGTCGGTGGTCGATTCGCCCTTGCCGGCCGAGCTGTACAGATAGGCGGCCAGGCAACGGGCCGATTGCTGCGACACCAGCTGATGGCGGTAGCCGGACTTGCCGATCACGATATTGGACGCCGACAGATTGACCAGCACCGTTGCCCCCGCCAGCGCGGCGAACGACGACGGCGGGATCGGCACCCAGACGTCCTCGCAGATCTCGACATGGAAGCGCAGCAGCGGGATGTTCTCGACCTCGAACAGCAGGCCGGCGCCGAACGGCACGCTCTGGCCCAGCAGGTCTACCTGGTCGACCGTGGCGCAGTCGGCCGCGCTGAACTGGCGCGCCTCGTAGAATTCCCAGTAATTGGGCAGGAAGCTCTTGGGCACGACGCCACGCAGCTGGCCGCCGGCGACCACCACCGCGCAGTTGAACAGCTGATGCTGGACCCGCAGCGGCATGCCGACCACCAGCGCGCACGGCAGCGTGCGCGAGGCCTCGACGATCTCGCCCAGCGCACGCTCGCAGGCGTCGAGCAGGGTCTTCTGATGGAACAGGTCGTCGCAGCTGTAGGCCGACAAACCCAGCTCGGGGAAGGCCACCAGCGCGGCGCCGGCGTCGGCCGCCTGGCGGGCCAGCGCGATGGTCTGCTGCGCGTTGAAGGCGGGATCGGCGACCTTGCAGCGTGGCACGCCGACCGCCACGCGCACGAAGCCATGGGAATACAGATTGAAGAATCGGCTCATCTTGAACACCCTTGTTGTGCGCAGGGCCGCATGGTGCCGGACCGATGCCAGGCGCGGCCACAGGCGATAATGCGAGTCGGCACCTGCCCCGCAACCACCCGCATCACCCCTTCTGGCCGCAGGTCCCACGGACCTCGGCAAGGCACATCGTGAAAGCAAGCAAGTCCATGCCATCCCACGCAGGCAGCGCCGCCATGCCGGCGGAGCGACCCGAGAATTATCGCACGCGTATCGTCGAGAACCTGGCCGACCTCTCGCCGGTGGAGTGGGACGGCCTGCTGGCGCGGCAGCCCGGCCGCACGCCGTTCCTGCGCCATGCCTTCCTGCATGCGCTGCATGCGAGCGGCAGCGCCAGCGACGACACCGGCTGGAGCCCGCGCCATCTGACGTTGTGGAAGGAGACCGCCGACGGCGAGCGCCTGGCCGCGGCGATGCCGCTCTACGCCAAGGCGCACTCGTACGGCGAGTATGTGTTCGACTGGGCCTGGGCCGATGCCTATGCGCAGAATGGCCTGGAGTACTACCCGAAGTGGCTGTCGGCGATTCCGTTCACGCCGGTGCAAGGCACGCGCCTGCTGGCCGAGAACGCGCTGGCGCGCGAGCTGCTGCTGCAGGTCGCGCTGACGCTGGCCGAGCAGAGCCAGCTGTCCTCACTGCATGTGCTGTTCCCCGACGACGCCGAGGCCGAGCTGATGCAGCAGGCCGGCATGATGATGCGCCACGGCGTGCAGTTTCACTGGACCAATCCCGGCTATCCGGACTTCGACGCGTTCCTTGCCACGCTGTCGCAGAAGAAGCGCAAGAACATCCGGGCGGAAAGGCGCCGCGTCGCCGAGGCCGGCATTTCGTTCCGCCATCTGCGCGGCATGGAGATCGGCCCCGACGACTGGCGGCTGTTCCATCGCTGCTATCGGCAGACCTATCGCGAACACCGTTCGACGCCGTATCTGAACCTGGACTTCTTCGAGCGCATCGGCGCGGCGATGCCCGAGCATCTGCTGATGGTGATCGCCCGCCGCGAGGGCCGTGACATCGCCGCCTCGCTGCTGGTCTACGACGACGATCCGGCGGTCAGCACGCTGTACGGCCGCTATTGGGGCGCGCTCGAACACCATCCCTGCCTGCATTTCGAAACCGCGTACTACCAGCCGCTGGCCTTCTGCATCGAACACGGGATCCGCACCTTCGAGGGCGGCGCGCAGGGCGAACACAAGATGGCACGCGGCTTCCTGCCGGTCGCCACGCGCTCGGCCCACTGGCTCGCGCACCCGGCCTTCGCCGATGCGGTCGAGCGCTTCCTCGCGCGCGAACGCGCGGGAATCGATGCGTATCTGGATGAATTGAACGACAGGACGCCGTATGCGAGGACGGCGGGGGAGCCGGGCTAGCGCGGCCAGTGTGAGCGCGAAATAGCTCACGGCGGAGGTGTTCTCCCTCTCCCGCTTGCGCGAGAGGGGTCGGGGGAGAGGGAAACGCCGGTAGTGATGCCAGCGCCGTCAGCGGTTGCAGACGCCCTTTGCCCTCTCCCCCAGCCCCTCTCCCACATGTGGGAGAGGGGAGCCGGTCAGAGGCATCCGAAAGGTCGCGCTACTTCAAACCTTCGCCGCCACCCACTCGCCCACGCCCGCCAGCGCCGCCGGCAGCTTCGCCGGTTCGGTGCCGCCGGCCTGGGCCATGTCCGGGCGGCCGCCGCCCTTGCCGCCGACCTGCTGGGCGACGAAGTTGACCAGCTCGCCGGCCTTGACCTTGCCGGTCGCGTCGGCGGTGACGCCGGCGATCAGGCTGACCTTGCCGTCCTGCACCGCGCCGAGCACGATGGCCGCGCTCTTGAGCTTGTCCTTGAGCTTGTCCATGGTCTCACGCAGCGTCTTGACGTCGGCGCCCTCGAGCTGGGCGGCCAGCACCTTCAGGCCCTTGACCTCGATCGCCTGGCTCGCCAGCTCGTCGCCCTGCGACGCGGCCAGCTTGCTCTTCAGGCGCTCCAGCTCCTTTTCCAGCGCGCGGACCTGGTCCTGCATCTGGCCGATGCGCGGCACCAGCTCGCTCGGCTGCGCCTTCAGCGCGGACGCGGCCTCGTTCAGGCGCGCGTCCAGCGACTGCAGATAGTGCAGCGCGTTGTCGCCGGTGATCGCCTCGACGCGGCGGATGCCGGCCGCAACGCCGCCCTCGACCACGATCTTGAACAGGCCGATATCGCCGGTGCGGGCCACATGGGTGCCGCCGCACAGTTCCTTCGAGCTGCCGATCGACAGCACGCGCACCTCGTCGGCGTACTTCTCGCCGAACAGCGCCATCGCGCCGCTCTTGACGGCATCGTCGAACGGCATCAGCTCGGCGCCGGTGGCCTCGTTGCGCAGGATCTCGGCATTGACGATCTCCTCGACCTCGCGGATCTGCGCCGCGGTCAGCGGTGCGTTGTGCGAGAAGTCGAAGCGGGTCTTGTCGGCGTCGACCAGCGAGCCCTTCTGCTGCACGTGGCTGCCCAGCACTTCGCGCAGCGCCTTGTGCATCAGGTGGGTCGCGGAGTGGTTGCGCATCGTGCGCGCGCGGCGCAGCGCGTCGACCTCGGCGGTCACCGTGTCGCCGACCTTCAGCGCGGCGCCGGCGAGCGTGCCCTGATGGCCGAACACATCGGCCTGCACCTTGGTCGTATCGGCCACCGCGAACACCGCCGCACCGGCCTTGATCTCGCCCTGGTCGCCGGCCTGGCCGCCCGACTCCGCGTAGAACGGCGTGTGGTCGAGCACCACCACGCCGGTCTGGCCCGGCTGCATGGTGTCGACCGAGGCGCCGTCGACGTACAGCGCGACCACCTTGGCGTCATTCAGCACCAGCTTCTCGTAGCCGTGGAAGGTCGTCTTGGCGCCGCTGTACTCGAGGCCGGCGGCCATCTTGAACTTGCCGGCGGCGCGGGCCTGCTCGCGCTGGCGCGTCATCGCGGCGTCGAAGGCCGTCTCGTCGACCGCGACCTGCTGCTCGCGGCAGACGTCCTGCGTCAGGTCCAGCGGGAAGCCATAGGTGTCGTGCAGCTTGAACGCGAGCTCGCCGTCCAGCATGTTGCCGCCCTTGGCCTTCAGGTCGGCCAGCGCCGCGTCGAGAATGCTCATGCCGTTCTCGATGGTCTCGAAGAAGCGCTCTTCCTCGGCCTTCAGCACCTCGACCACGCGCGGCTCGGCCTCGGCCAGCTCCGGATAGGCCTCGCCCATCTGCGCGACCAGGTCGGCCACCAGCTTGTGGAAGAACGGCGTCTTGCGGCCCAGCTTGTAGCCGTGGCGGATCGCCCGGCGCACGATCCGGCGCAGCACGTAGCCGCGGCCTTCGTTGCCCGGGATCACGCCGTCGACGATCAGGAACGAGCAGGCGCGGATATGGTCGGCGATGACCTTCAGCGAGTTGTTGTTCAGGTCGTCGACGCCGGTTTCGCGCGCGGCGGCGCGGATCAGCGCCTGGAACAGGTCGATCTCGTAGTTGCTGTGCACATGCTGCAGCACCGCGGCGATGCGCTCCAGGCCCATGCCGGTGTCGACGCAGGGCTTGGGCAGCGGCGTCATGTTGCCCTGCTCGTCCCGGTTGAACTGCATGAACACCAGGTTCCAGATCTCGATGTAGCGGTCGCCGTCCTCTTCGGCCGATCCCGGCGGGCCACCCCAGACGTCCGGACCGTGGTCGTAGAAGATTTCCGAGCACGGGCCGCAGGGACCGGTGTCGGCCATCTGCCAGAAGTTGTCGGACGCATAGCGCGCGCCCTTGTTGTCGCCGATCCGCACGATGCGCTCGACCGGCACGCCGACTTCCTTGGCCCAGATGTCATAGGCCTCGTCGTCCTCGGCATAGACCGTGACCCACAGCTTCTCGGCCGGAAGGTTGTAGACCTTGGTCAGCAGCTCCCATGCGTACTGGATCGCCTCGCGCTTGAAGTAGTCGCCGAACGAGAAGTTGCCCAGCATCTCGAAGAAGGTATGGTGGCGCGCGGTATAGCCGACGTTTTCCAGGTCGTTGTGCTTGCCGCCGGCGCGCACCGAACGCTGCGACGAGGTCGCGCGCGAGTAGGGCCGCTTGTCGGTGCCGAGGAAGACGTCCTTGAACTGCACCATGCCGGAGTTGGTGAACAACAGTGTCGGATCGTTGGCGGGCACGAGGCTCGACGAGCGGACCACGGTATGGCCCTTCGATTCGAAGAACTGCAGGAACTTGCTGCGGATGTCGGAGACTTTCATGTTTGGGGGCAAGGCGTCCCCGCATGGACATCGCAGGGCGCAGTCGGATTGGATTTGCAAACCGTTGATTATACGGGGAACGCCGCCGCAACGGCAGGCTGGGCCGGTGGTCGCGGGGCCTGCCGGGGCGGCATGCGCGGCATGCAGGCGACACCGCCGCCGAAGTCCGCGGATGTGCGTCCGGCGACCCGCCGGTGGTACAGTGCTGGCTGTCCGGGCCGGGGCGGCCCGCCCGCCTGCGCGCCAGTGCCGTCTGGCTTTGCCGGCCAGGTCTTGCCGGCCCGTCTCGCCGGTCCGTTCCGCCAGCCGGCCTCGCCGCCCTGCCCGATTCGCCGTCCAGCCGCCTCACCGATACCGCCTGATATTCCCATGGGAGCCTTAAGCCACCTCCGCGTTCTCGACCTGACCCGCGTGCTCGCCGGGCCCTGGTGCGCCCAGAACCTTGCCGACTTCGGCGCCGACGTGATCAAGATCGAACGGCCCGGCGCCGGCGACGACACCCGGACCTGGGGCCCGCCCTGGCTGCAGGACGAGTCGGGCCGCGACACCGCCGAGGCGGCCTACTACCTCGCCGCCAACCGCAACAAGCGCTCGGTGACCTGCGACATCAGCACGCCCGAGGGCCAGCAGCTGGTCCGCGAGCTGGCGGCGCAAAGCGACGTGGTGCTGGAGAACTACAAGGTCGGCCAGCTGAAGAAGTACGGCCTCGACTACGAATCGCTGAAGGCGGTCAAGCCGGACCTGATCTACTGCTCGGTGACCGGCTTCGGCCAGACCGGCCCCTACGCCGCCCGCCCGGGCTACGACTTCATCATCCAGGGCATGGGCGGCTTCATGAGCCTGACCGGCGAGCGCGACGACCTGCCCGGCGGCGGGCCGCAGAAGGCGGGCGTGGCGATCTCCGACCTGATGACGGGCCAGTACGCGACCATCGCGGTACTGGCGGCGCTGGCGCACCGCGACCGCACCGGCGAGGGCCAGTACATCGACATGGCGCTGCTTGACGTGCAGGTCGCCATGCTGGCCAACATGAACACCAACTACCTGGCCAGCGGCGTCGCGCCGAAGCGCTGGGGCAACGCGCACCCGAACATCGTGCCGTACCAGACCTTCCAGGCGGCCGACGGCTGGATCATCGTCGCGGTCGGCAACGACGGGCAGTTCCGCAAGTTCGTCGAGGCCGGCGGCCGGCCTGAACTATCGGCCGATCCGCGCTTCGCCACCAATCCGCAGCGCGTGGCCAACCGTGACACGCTGGTGCCGATGCTGGCCGAGATGGTCCGGCCGCGTACGCGCGCGCAGTGGATCGCCGACCTGGAGGCGGCCGGCGTGCCTTGCGGCCCGATCAATACGCTGGACGATGTGTTCGAGGACGCCCAGGTCAAGGCGCGCGGCCTGCGCGTGGACCTGCCGCACCCCAGCGCCGGCGAGGTCAAGCTGGTCGGCAGTCCGATCAAGATGAGCGCCACGCCGCCGCAGGCGGTCCGTCACCCGCCGCTGTTGGGCGAGCATACCGACGCAGTGCTGGGCGAGATGCTCGGCTATTCGCCGGAGCGCATCGCCGAACTGCGGGCCAGGGGCGTGCTGTGACGGTTCGAATGACGATTGGTATCACGGTCTGAGCGATGAATGACGAGGCGGCGGCCGCGGGGCCGGCCGTCGCCCGCACCGATTCCGCCCCTCTCCCATCCTGAACCGAGCCGGAGTACCCATGCAGATCGATGCCTTGCTCGCTTTTCTCCACTTCCTGTCCATCTTCGCGCTGATCACCTTCCTGGTGGCCGAGGCGGTCGTACTGCGGCCCGGCATCACGCCGGCCGCGGTGCGCCGCGTCGGCATCTACGATCTGCTGTACTTCGGCTCCGCGATGGCGGCGCTGGCCACGGGCCTGCTGCGGCTGTTCTACGGCGCCAAGGGCGTCGAGTTCTATCTGCCCAACCCGTGGTTCCACGCCAAGATGACGGTGTTCGTGCTGATCGCGCTGTGCTCGCTGCCGCCGACCTTCCGCTTCCGCCGCTGGCGCGTGCAGGCCGCGGGCCAGGCCGGCTTCGTGCCGTCCGACGCCGAGCTGAAGGCCGCGCGCCGCTGGGTCATGATCGAAGCGCATCTGCTGATCCTGCTGCCGCTGTGCGCCGTGATGATGGCGCGCGGGCTCGGCATCCGCGGCTGAGTCCGGCCGCCAGGACGGCGAAGACACGCAAGACACTGAAGACACCCAAGACCGATACGAAACCAATACGAGGCGCCGGCGGACCCGCCGCGCCCGCCGATTCCCAAACCTGCTGACTGGCTACCATGTTCAAGACCTTCGCCGCCAACGCGCTGAGCGCGGCCGCCCTCGTGGCGTCCGTCGGCGCCGCCCTGTTCGCCGCTCCGGCCGCTGCCCAACCGCCTGCCGCCGCCTGGCCGAGCAAGCCGATCAAGTTCGTCGTGCCCTATCCGGCCGGCGGTCCGCTCGACACCGTCGCCCGCGCGATCGGCGACAAGCTCAAGGACTCGCTCGGCCAGCCGGTCGTCATCGAGAACCGGCCCGGCGCCGGCGGCAACCTGGGCGCCGACTACGTGGCCCGCCAACCGGCCGACGGCTACACCATCGTGATGGGCGCGGTCGCGACGCACGCGATCAACCCGACGCTGTTCGCGAAGATGCCGTACGACCCGATCAAGGACTTCACGCCGATCACGCTGGTTGCGGACGTGCCCAACGTGCTGGTGATGCACCCGGGCAAGGCCGCCGAGCTGCACATCGAATCGGTGCGCGACCTGGTCGAATACGCGCGCAAGAACCCGGGCAAGCTGGACTACGCCTCGGGCGGCAACGGCAGCGCCGGCCATCTGTCGGGCGAACTGTTCAAGAGCCTGGCGAAAGTCAGCATGGTCCATATTCCCTACAACGGCGCCGCGCCGGCGCAGTTGTCGGTGCTGTCGGGCCAGACCGACCTGATCTTCGACAACCTGGCCTCGGCCAGCGCCAATATCAAGGCCGGCAAGCTCAAGGCCTTCGCCGTGACCACGCCGGCGCGCGCCAGCGCCGTGCCCGAACTGCCGACCATCGCCGAGGCGGGCAAGGGCCTGGGCCTGGAGAGCTTCGACATCTCGACCTGGTTCGGCGTGTTCGCGCCGGCCAACGTGCCGCGCGACGTCGTCGACCGTCTCAATCGCGAGATCGTCGCGATCCTGAAGACCGACGAGATGAAGGCGCGCATGGCCCGTATCGGCGCCCAGCCCGCGCCGACCACGCCGGAACAGTTCGGCGCGCTGGTGCAGCGCGAGTTGAAGAAGTACGCGCAGATCGTCAAGGCCTCGGGCGCGAAGGTCGACTGACGACATCTGCCCGGCCTTCCCCGGCTGGCGCGATAGCGGCCCGCCGCCCGTCATGGGCGGCGGGCCGTTTCCTTTTTTGACATCGACATTGCCGCGCGGACGGATTTAACGATGTTTGCGCATGCCCGGACATGGCCTTGCCCCTATCGTGAGCCACGCGACTACCAGGTTGCTTGCGAATCGAAACGCCCTCGGGGGACATCATGGCCGTCAGCCACATCGACTTCGACATGCCGCTGCCGCCTGCCGCCTGGCACGGCGGCTGTCACGTGCAGTGCAGCGCCGACGGCAAGCTGGAGCTCGGCAGCAGTTTCGGCATGGCGCTGCGCGCCGGGCTTCACCGGACCTTCCGTATCGGCAAGACCAGCGCCGACGCCGCGCGCAACCGGGCGTCATGGCGCGCGCTGATCGCCGCGTTCGAAAGCCGGGGCGGCGCCGCGGTACGCGAGCGCCTGTGCCGCGCCAGCCTGGCCCTGCCCGGCGATCGCGTACCGGGCCTGACCATCGCAGACCGCATCGAGCGCGGCAGCTATCTTTCCCACGCGGCGCTGCACCAGGTGTTCCAGCTGTTTCGTTGCTCCCTCTCCGTGCACCGCGCCAATCAGCGGCTCTATGCCGAATTGCTGACCGCGGCCGCCAATTCCGCGACGGCCACGCCGCTGTACGCGATGCTCGATGGCATCAGCCTCGGGCTCGGCGGCACCGTCGGCCACGGCGCTGCCTGTCCGTTGCCCGCCACCCGCGCCTACGTCGCCGAACAGCTGAAGCTGGGACTGCAGGCGCAAACCACGCGGGCGCGCCAGCGCGATCCCGCCGTGCTGCTATCCACGCTGGCCAGTTGCGCCCCCGAGCTGGCGAGCCCGAACAACATCGCAGGACGCGACCGATGGCTGCGCGAATACGATCGCCGTCTGCGCGCCGGACCGATCCAGCAGGCGGCGATGAGCCCCAGCGAACGCAAGGCCTGCGACCGGGAGGCCGCGGTCGCGGGATTGCTGGCCGAATTGAAGCACGGGGAACTGGTGCGCGACCTGAAGCAGAACGAAGCCGACATCGCGCAAAAGCGGTCCCGGTTGGCACGCGAGTCCGACGACGATGCCGACCACGAAGCCGGCGACAAGCTGACCGATCTGCTGACCAACCGCACCGGCCTGCTCGCGGCGCTGAAGGAGCGCGAGCTGCACGACGTGCTGCGCCGTTGCGATGGCGAACTGGCACTGAGCCCGCTAAGCCAGGACGCGACGCACATCCGCTCGCTGATGCAGCGCCGCAGCCATGCGCGCGCGCAACTGGACGGCAACCTGGCGGTGCAGAAGCAGCGCGACCTGATCCGCGCCGATCTGGTCAAGGGTTTGTGCGTGGCCGTACAGCAGGAAGTCGATCGCCATACCGCACGCGGCGAACGGATGGACGAGGCAGCACTGCTGCGCGTCGTCGACGCGAAATTGTCGGACCCCGCCTGCCTGCGGCAGTTTCTCGCGGCCCGCAACCTGCAATATCTGCACGACCTCGGCCATGGACACGAGCGGGCCGCGGCCATTGCCGCGCTCGTGCGCGCCAGCGATCGGTATCCGTTCGACGAAGCCACACGAGGCGAGCTCGACAGCAGCGACTTCCAGTGGCTGTCCGCCGCGCTCGAAGCCGGCGAAACCGAAGCCGTGGCCCTGAACCACCGCCCCATGCTGAACGGCGCGCGCAAGCTGTTCGCGCGCTTCTTCCGGGAACGCTGGCCGATCGCCGCCATCTGCGACAACGTTGCCGCGCTGCTCGACGACTTTGCCGAAGACCACGGCCACGCGTCGCACCGGCGCGGCGGCTATCCGGCGATCCCGCTGGAGGCACGCTGGCAGGCCGGCGTACATGCGCTGCACGACCGTATCCGCAACGCCGAGCTTGGCCCGTCCGATGTGATCGGCGTCATGTTTCCCGCGATCAAGTCGTTTCTGCGCGCACGGCACGAGGTCATGGAGCAGGTGCGCCGCGACATGCTGCTCGCCGAAGCCCGGCTCGACGAACTGCGCGGCCTGTTCCCCGAACTGTCGGACTGGACCACCAGCGTGCCGGCCGGCGCGATGGCCGCAACGCTGCTCGACCTGGCCAGCGTCCACATTACCGGCCGGCTGATGAACGCACACAATCGGCGCCTCGAAGCCAGGCGCGTGCAAGACGTGGCGCAGCAGGAAGGGCAGCTTGCGGTCAGGGCGGCCCGCACGCTGGACGGCTCGCTGCAGCAGTGGGCCAGCCTGCGCGACCAGTATCGCGCCAGGATGGCGGACCACGGCATTGACGAGCCCGATGCGGGCGGCCCCGGCCGGGACGGCGGGACCGGCTGGCAGTTGGCGGAGCTGGACAAGGATGGCAACAGCGCGCTCGCCCACACGTTGCGGCAGCAATGGGACCATGCCGACCGCCATGCCTCGATGGCGCTGGGCGACACCGCCAATGCGCTGGAGAATCGCCTGGACGCGGAAATCGAGCAGCTACGCCGGCAATCGGCGGCGCAGATGGGGAATCTCAAGCGGGATATCGAGCGGACACTGCGCGACGCGCTCGAAGGCAGCCGGTCCAGGCCCGGCATGCTGGAAACCGTCTGCGACGTGCTGGAACGCGCGAGTGCGAAACTGCCGGGCTGGCTGGCCCCGATGAACCACGAAGGCGAACTCGACGCGAACCACGCCACGCGCCGACAGGCGCTGGAACTGCGCGAGGCGGCAGCGAATGCGCTGCCGTTGATCGACCGGATCCGGCGCGAGCACGTCGTCCCCCTCGACCATACCGCCGACCTGCCGGACGCCGCGGTCGCGCCATACCGTGAGGACCTGCAGGCGGTGCACCGGGCGCTGGACGCGCTGGCCCACTCGCTGCAATGGGTCGTCTCGACAATA
Organism: Cupriavidus sp. HPC(L); assembly: GCF_000307735.3. NCBI lineage: Bacteria > Pseudomonadati > Pseudomonadota > Betaproteobacteria > Burkholderiales > Burkholderiaceae > Cupriavidus > Cupriavidus sp. HPC(L). Next base: position 18,311 of record NZ_AMPR02000024.1, read on the forward strand.
CGCATCGCCGGCATGGAAATGCCCGATCCCAAAGGCGATACCGGCAAGTTCGCGCTGTCCGACCCGTCCCGCCAGCAAGTGCAACGCAGCAAGCCCTCTGCCGGCAAGATCGTGCTCGACCTGTATAGCGGCAAGCTGCCCCCCGTGCTGGGCTGGACCGTACGCCAACTGGTCAATATGGGAGCATTGCGCTAAGCCTGCCGCGGCAACCTCAACCCGACTTGCAAGATCCGGCCATCCTCCATGCGCGCCGCGGTCAGGGTCAGTCCCGCGATCTCGACCGCGTCGCCTTCCACCGGCGGCGTGGCAAAGGCGTTCAGCATCGCGGCCTCGAGCGTCGACGGATATTCGCTCGGCGTCAGATCCCGCGTGCCGTACAGTCCGGCGACGTCGCGCAGCAGCGCGTCGCCCGACAGAACGAAGTCGTGCGGGACCTGTTGCCAGACCGGCGCCCGCTCCGGCGTGCTGAACAGCCGCGCCAGCGTCGGCACGCTGCTCGCCGGCCCCAGCACCGAGATGGTATCGCCGGCGTGCAGCACGGCCCGTTCGGGCGGCATCAGCGCCTCGTCGCGGACCACCGTCATCAGGCGGCAACGCGGCGGCAATTCCAGCCGATCCGCGCGCACGCCGGCCGCCGCCGAGTCGGGTTCGACCTCGAACTGCATCAGGTCCATCGCCGGCGCGCGCGTGCCGTGCAGGCGTTCGCGCGCCAGCGGCTCGGGATACGCTGGCCGCAGCACGCGCCCGAGCCGCGCGGCGAACGGTACCGTGGTCCCCTGCAGCAGCAGGCTGGCCAGCACCACGGCAAAGGCGATGCGGAACAGCAGGCCGGCATCGGGCATGCCTTGCAGCAGCGGGAACAGCGCCAGCACGATCGGCACCGCGCCGCGCAGTCCCATCCACGCGATGAAACCCTTCTCGCGCGCATTGAAGCGGAACGGCAGCAGCGAAATCCAGACCGCCAGCGGACGAGCGACCAGCATCAGGAACAGCGCCACCGCCATCGCCGGCACTGCCACGTCCCAGATCCGGTGCGGCGTCACCAGCAGGCCCAGCAGCAGGAACATCGCCGACTGGGCCAGCCACGCCATGCCGTCCATCGCCCGCATCGCGTCGGGGCTGACCGCGCGGTCGCGGTTGCCGATCAGCATGCCGGTCAGATACACCGCCAGAAAGCCGCTGCCGCCGGCGCTCTGCACGATCGCGAACACCATGGCGCCGCCCGAACACAGCAGGATCGCCTGCAGTCCCTCGGCGACCCGGATGCGCTCGAGCACATTGGCCAGGCAATAGCCGAGCGCCAGGCCCAGCGCGCCGCCGACGCCGAACTGCACCAGCAGCCGCCACAGCAGCGCGCCGCCACCGAGCCCTTCCGGCGCATGGATCCACTCGATCAGCGTCAGCGTCAGGAAGATCGCCATCGGATCGTTGATGCCCGATTCGATCTCCAGCACGCTGGCGACCCGCTCCTTCAGCCGCACCCCGCTGCTGTTGAGCAGCGAGAAGACGGCGGCCGCGTCGGTCGAGCCGACGATCGCGCCCAGCAGCAGGCCGAGCTTCCAGTCGATCTCCAGCACCCAGGCGGCGAACAGGCCGACCAGCCCGGTGGTCAGCAGCACGCCCACGGTGGCCAGCGCCAGCGACGGCCGCAACGCGACCCGGAAGGTTTCGTACCGGGTTCGCAGTCCGCCATCGAGCAGGATCACGGCCAGCGCCAGATTGCCGACCAGGAAGCTGAGCCAGGTATTGGAGAAGCGGATTCCGCCCGGCCCGTCCACCCCGGCCAGCATGCCGACCAGCAGGAATACCAGCAGGAACGGCACGCCGATGCGCGAAGAGAAGGCGCCGACGACGATGCCGAGCGACATCACCACGGCGCCGATCAGGATCACGTGTTCAATGCTTTCCAAACTGGCCCTTGCAAGTAACGGTGGAGGAGGCGACGACGGCGTACGCCGTCGCATGAATGCGCACGACGGCGCGGCGGCGCGGCATGACCGCCGCGGCGCTGCCGATGATAGCCGACGGCCATGACGGCACCGCCGCGGTCCACGGCACCGCCCTCCGGTACGACCGGTCAGGCGGCTTCGGCGGGGACCTAGGGAGATACCCTCACATTGACCAAGTTTGCAGACATCTGAAAGGTCGCTGAAAGGTGGCGCCCTTACCTTCCCCCTGCCTGCGGACGGGGAGGGTGCCGCGCGCGATTTCGTTGCACCGCACAAACGCCGCAACGGCCCGTCGCGACACCATGAGACCAGCGCCATCGACGCGCGGCTCACAGCACCGCAAGCACCAGTTTTGTCAAATCGAGGAGAATCATTTTGCGCATACGTAGCCAAAAGGACTTTGCCTCCGGCCTGATGTTCATCCTGGTCGGATTCGGCTTTTCCTGGGTCGCTCGCGGCTATTCGATGGGAACCGCCGCGAAGATGGGCCCGGGGTATTTCCCGTTCTGGCTCGGCGTCGTGCTCGCCCTGCTGGGCGTGCTGGTGCTGATCGGATCGATGTCCAGCAAGGGCGAGGGCGACGAGCTGGCCCGCTGGGATATCAAGCTGCTGCTGTGGATCCTCGGTTCGGTGGTGCTGTTCGGCCTGCTGCTCAAGCCGCTGGGCATGGTGCTGTCGGTGATCGTGCTGGTGCTGGTGTCGTCGATGGCCAGCCACGAGTTCACATGGCGCGGCGCGATCCTGAACACCATCGTGCTGGTGCTGATCAGCATGGGCGCCTTCGTCTACGGCATCAATCTGCAGATGCCGGTGTGGCCGGCCTTCATTACCGGCTAAGGAGCGCCAGATGGAACTGCTAACCAACCTGGGCATCGGCTTCTCGACCGCCCTGACCTTCCAGAACCTGGCCTACGCGTTTCTCGGCTGCCTGCTCGGCACGCTGATCGGCGTGCTGCCCGGCCTGGGACCGCTCGCGACCATCGCGATGCTGCTGCCGATCACCTACACGCTGCCGCCGGTGGCCGCGCTGATCATGCTGGCGGGCATCTACTACGGCGCGCAATACGGTGGCTCGACCACCGCGATCCTGGTCAACCTGCCGGGTGAATCGTCCTCGGTGGTGACAACCATTGACGGCTACCAGATGGCGCGGCGCGGCCGCGCCGGGGTGGCGCTGGCGACCGCGGGCATGGGCTCGTTCTTCGCCGGCTGCGTGGCCACGCTGATCCTGGCCGGCTTTGCCGCGCCGCTGTCGGAACTGGCGTTCAAGTTCGGCCCCGCCGAGTACTTCTCGCTGATGGTGCTGGGCCTGATCGGCGCCGTGGTGCTGGCCTCGGGCTCGCTGGTCAAGGCGATCGCGATGATCGTGCTGGGCCTGCTGCTGGGTCTGGTCGGTACCGACGTCAACTCGGGCGCGGCGCGCTTCTCGTTCGACGTGCCGGAACTGACCGACGGCCTGAACTTCGTGGCCGTGGCGATGGGTATCTTCGGTTTCGCGGAAATCATCGCGAACCTGGAGCAACGCGAAAAGCGCGAGACCTTCACCGACAGCATCACCAACCTGTTCCCGACCAAGGAAGACTTCAAGCGCATGGTCCCGGCGGTGCTGCGCGGCACCGTGCTCGGCTCGGCGCTGGGCATCCTGCCGGGCGGCGGCGCCTCGCTGGCTTCGTTCGCGGCCTACACGCTGGAGAAGAAGTCGTCGAAGTATCCGCAGGAGTTCGGCAAGGGCGCGATCGAAGGCGTGGCGGGTCCGGAATCGGCCAACAACGCCGCTTCACAGACCTCGTTCATTCCGCTGCTGACGCTGGGCATCCCGCCCAACGCGGTGATGGCACTGATGGTCGGCGCGATGACGATCCACAACATCCAGCCGGGTCCGCAGGTGATGACCAGCAACCCGCAGCTGTTCTGGGGCCTGATCGCCTCGATGTGGATCGGCAACCTGATGCTGATCATCCTGAACCTGCCGCTGATCGGCATCTGGGTCAAGCTGCTGAAGGTGCCCTACCGCTTCCTGTACCCGGCCATCCTGACGTTCTGCTGTATCGGCGTCTACTCGGTCCAGAACACCACCTTCGACGTGTTCCAGACCGCGGCCTTCGGCGTGGTGGGCTATCTGTTCCTGAAGCTCAAGTGCGAACCGGCGCCGCTGCTGCTCGGCTTCGTGCTCGGACCGATGATGGAAGAGAACTTCCGCCGCACGCTGCTGCTGTCGCGCGGCGAGTTCTCGGTGTTCTTCACCCGTCCGCTGTCGCTGAGCCTGCTGATCGCCGCCGCGATCCTGGTGCTGATCGTGGCCCTGCCGTCGATCAAGGCCAAGCGCGAGGAAGCGTTCCAGGAAGAATAAGAAGCAACGATGCAAGACGTGAAACGGGGTGCCGGCCGGCACCCCGTTTTTTTTTGGGCCCCGATCGATGCGAACCCGGCCTAGCGCGGCGCGCAGAACAGCGCCGCGCACGCCGCGCGGATCGCCTCGGTGATATGCCGGCGCGCATGGTCGCGCCGCTCCAGCATGCCGATGGTGCGCCATACGGGCTCGCCGCCGGCCTCCAGCGGCAGCACCCGCAACGCCTCGTCGTCGCGCCAGCGCGCCCGCTGCAGCAGCGGCACCACGGTGACGCCGACCTGCTGCCGCACCAGTTCGACCAGTGCCTCGATCGAATTGAGTTCGAGGAACTCGTTGACGCGCAGATGCGCGCGCCGCAGGGCCCGCTCGACCAGCATGCCGGTCAGCTGCGTGCGGTCGAAGCGCAGGAAGGCCTGCCCCGCCAGCGCCTGGCGCGCATCCGTGGCGGCGCTGCCGGCCGCGGCGATCGCCACCAGCGGCTCCCGATACAGCGGCGTCCAGCGCAGCGCCCCCGCCAGCCGGCCCGGCCCCTCCACCACGATGGCCGCGTCGAGCTCGCCGGCCTCGACCAGCGTCGCCAGCTCGATCGACTTGGCGCCGACCAGCCGGACGTCCAGCGCCGGATGCTCGGTCTTCATGCTGGCCACCACATGCGACAGGCCGCCCATCACCGACACCACCGCGCCGACGGCGACCGCGCCCGCCATCGCCTCGGGCGTCTCGGGCGCGGCGCGCATCTCGTCGTACAGCGCGAGCAGCTGGCGCGCGCGCGGCAGCAGCTCGCGCCCGCCCGCATTGAGCACGACCACGCGCCCGGTCCGATCGAACAGGTCGCGCCGCAGTTCGCCCTCCAGCGCGCGCATCTGCAGGCTGACCGCGGCCTGGGTCAGCGCGACATGGCCGGCGGCGGCGGCGAAGGAGCCGTGCTCGGCGACCGCGACAAAGGTGCGAAGAAAGCGAATGGTGCTCATAACATAAGGGGAAGCGGCCCTCGCCGGATGGCCGGGACAGCGTTCAATGAAACCCTGAAGCGCGACCTGAAGTCGGCCCGAAGTCGGCCCGAAGTCAGCCCGAAGTCAGCCCGAAGTCAGCCTTAAGGGAAACTTGAGGCAAAAGAAAGAAATATTAGCTTTCATTATGTAAAGCTGCACGGAATAATGCGCCATCGGCCGGTCCGCCGGCATCGAACGACAACGTCCACGGAGATTGAGATGACATCCTGGCTGCGCCTGCTGGGCACCGGCCTGGCGGCGACGCTGGCCTTCGCCGCCGCGCCCGCCCTGGCCGAGAGCTATCCCGCCAAGCCGATCCGCCTGATCGTGCCCTTCCCCGCCAGCGGCGCGACCGACCTGCTGGCGCGCGCGATCGCGCAGAAGGTCGGCGCCAACCTGGGCCAGCAGGTCGTGGTCGACAACCGGCCCGGCGCGGGCGGCTCGATCGGCTCCGACATGGCAGCCAAGGCCCCGGCCGACGGTTACACGCTGCTGATGGCCACCAGCAGCACGCATTCGATCGGACCGCATATTCATCCGAAGCTGCCGTACAACGTGCAGACCGATTTCACGCCGATCGGCCAGGTCGCCAGCGCGACCAACCTGCTGGTGGTGACGAACCATCTGCCGGTCAACAACGTCAAGGAACTGATCGCCCATGCCAAGGCGCACCCCGGCGAACTGAACTACGCGTCCAGCGGCAACGGCACCGTGGTCCATCTGATGGCCGAGGCCTTCAGCGCGCAGGCCGGCGTCCAGCTGACGCACATCCCGTACAAGGGCACCGCGCTGTCGATCGCCGACCTGATCTCGGGCAAGGTGCATATCCTGTTCGACAGCATCGTCACCGCCCTGCCGCACGTGCGCGACGGCAAGCTCAAGGCGCTGGCGGTAACCAGCCCGAAGCGTTCGTCGCTGGTGCCCGACGTGCCGACCGTAGGCGAATCGGGCCTGCCCGGCTTCGTCAGCGAGACCTGGTTCGGCATCTATGGCCCGAAGAACCTGCCGGCCGACCTGGTGACGCGCCTGAACGCCGAGTTCAACAAGGCGATCCAGGCGCCGGAGGTCAAGGAACGGCTGGCCAAGCTCGGCGCCGAGCCGGTCGGCGGCACGCCCGCGCAGTTCGCGGCGATCGTCAGCAAGGAAAGCGCCCGCTGGGGCAAACTGATCAAGGACCGCAACATCACCGCGGAATAAGCGGCAGACAACCATAGCCGCCATCACGGCGGCAACGCCAAGAGACAAGCCATGCAGACCTTCGACTGGACCAATCCCTACCCCTCCGTGCGCATTCCGCTGTTCGCGCGCAACGTGGTATCGACCTCGCATCCGCTGGCCGCGCAGGCCGGCCTGCGCATGCTGCTCAAGGGCGGCAACGCGATCGACGCGGCGATCGCCGCCGCCGCCGCGATCACCATCGTCGAGCCGGTGTCGTGCGGCCTGGGCAGCGATGCCTTCGCGATCCTGTGGGACGGCAAGCAGCTGCACGGCCTGAACTCGTCGGGCGTGGCGCCGGCCGCCTGGAACCCCGAGTACTTCCGCAACAAGTACGGCGAGGAAGGCAACGGGCTGGCCAAGCGGCCGATCCGCGGCTGGGACAGCGTCACCGTGCCGGGCGTGGTGGCCGGCTGGGCCGCGCTGCACGAGCGCTTCGGCAAGCTGCCGTTCGCCGACCTGATGGAACCGGCGATCGAGATCGCCGAGCGCGGCTACGCGGTGCCACCGATCGTCGCGCACAAGTGGGCCGCCGCGGTGCCGGACCTGAAGGACCAGCCGGGCTACGCCGACACCTTCATGCCGAACGGCCGCGCGCCGCATACCGGCGAGAAGTTCGTGATGAAGGCCGCCGCGGAAACGCTGCGCCGCATCGGCGCCAGCGGCGGCCGCGACTACTACGAAGGCCAGATCGCCGAGCGCATCGCCGCCTTCAGCAAGGAGTGCGGCGGCGCGATGACGATGGCCGACCTGCGCGACTACCGCCCGGACTGGGTCGAGCCGATCCGCAAGTCCTATCGCGGCTATGAGATCCACGAGATTCCGCCCAACGGCCAGGGCATCGCCGCGCTGATGGCGCTCGGCATCCTGGACAACTTCGACGTGGGCAACCTGCCGGTCGATTCGATCGACTCGCAGCATCTGCAGATCGAGGCAATGAAGCTGGCGTTCGCCGACCTGTATCGCTACGTGTCGGACCCGCGCAGCATGGAAGTCACGCCCGAGCAGATGCTCGACGACGGCTACCTGAAGTCGCGCGCCAAGCTGATCGACATGAAGCGCGCCACGCATTTTGACTTCGGCATGCCCAAGGTCGGCGGCACGATCTACCTGACCGCGGCCGACGAGAGCGGCATGATGATCTCGTTCATCCAGTCGAACTACATGGGCTTCGGCTCCGGCGTGGTGGTGCCCGGCACCGGCATCAGCCTGCAGAACCGCGGCGTCGGCTTCTCGATGGATCCGAAGTCGCCCAATGTGGTCGCCGGCGGCAAGCGCCCGTTCCACACGATCATCCCCGCCTTCATGACGCGCGACGGCCAGCCGGTGATGAGCTTCGGCGTGATGGGCGGCGACATGCAGCCGCAGGGCCATCTGCAGACCGTGGTGCGCATGCTGGACTACAAGCAGCAGCCGCAGGCCGCCTGCTGCGCGCCGCGCTGGAAGGTCAACCGCGACTTCACGCTGGACGTCGAAGCGACGATGAACCCGGCCACCGTTGCGGGCCTGAAGGACCGCGGCCACCAGCTCAAGTCGGTGGCGGACCCGTATATGGACTTCGGCTCCGGCCAGTTCATCTGGCGCCTGTCGGAAGATGCCGAACACGGCTATGTCGCCGCCAGCGACAGCCGTCGCGACGGACAGGCGGTGGGGTTCTGACCTTCCCCGAACAGCCGTCCCCCTGGACACTCATTGCGCCGGCACCATGCCGGCGTTTTTTTTGCACTGGCCCGATCGATGAGTCGTCAACTGTACATGGCCGCGCGCGCCCATCGCCCTACACTGGCAGCTTGTCATTTATCGATGCCACCGCCATGCCCACCTACGCCTTCCGCCTGCTCAATGTCTTTGCCGAATCGACCTTCGGCGGCAATCCCCTGTGTGTGTTCGAGGACGGCCGCGGGCTGGACGACGCCACCATGCAGGCGCTGGCGCTGCAGTTCAACCTGTCCGAGACGACCTTCATCCTGCCGTCGGAGCGGGCCGACGCGATGGTGCGGATCTTCACGCCCGGCTATGAGATGCGCTTCGCCGGCCATCCGACGCTGGGCACCGCGCATGCGGTACGGGCGCTGCGCAACACCGGCGATGCGCTGACGCTCGAGTTCAAGGCGGGCGTCGTGCCGGTGCGCGCGCAAGGCGATGTGTGGAGCTTCACCGCGCCGCATCGCGGCCAGCCGAAGACCGCGCCGGCGCCACTGCCCGATGCGGAAGTCGCCGCGCTGCTCGGACTGCGGGCCGACGATCTGGCCGGCTCGCCGATCTGGGTCGATACCGGCGCCGATCAGCTGCTGGTGCCGCTCAGCAGCCCCGACGCCGTGCGCCGCGCGGTGCCCGACGGCAGCCGCCTGGACGCCTGGCCCGCCAGCAGCCTCGGCCGCAAGACCGCCTATCTGTTCGCCTTCGATCCGCAGCAGCCGGGCCGCGTGGTCGCGCGCTACTTCTTCACCAAGCAGGGCGGCGGCGTGGCCGAGGACCCGGGCACCGGCTCGGCCTGCGCGAATCTCGGCGGCTGGCTGCTCGCCACCGGCCATGCCTTGCCGGCGCGCTACGAGATTGCCCAGGGCGATCTGGTCGAGCGGCCCTGCCGGCTGCGGCTGGAAGTCGATACCGAAGATGGCGAGGGCGCGATCCGCGTCGGCGGCCGCGTGATCGAAATCGGCCGGGGCACCGTCACGCTGTAGACTTGCCGTTGCCGCCCACCGCCCGAACGCACCCCCCGTCGGGAATACCAACCCGCGGCCGCCCCGCTCCTCCACCTCGCTCGACCGCCCATCCGCCATGACCGACCACACCATCGCCACGCTGGCAGACCTGGAAACGCGCTACGGCAATCCCGCGCCGGCCTCGCTCGCCAAGGAAGTCGACTACCTGCATCCGCACTATCGCGCCTTCGTCGAGGCCTCGCCGTTCTGCCTGCTGTCGACGGTGGCCGACGGCATGGCCGAATGCTCGCCGCGCGGCGATGCGCCCGGCTTCGTCAAGGTGCTGGACGACCGCACGCTGCTGCTGCCGGACCGCCGCGGCAACAACCGCATCGACAGCCTGCGCAATATCGTCGCCGACCCGCGCGTCGGCCTGCTGTTCCTGGTGCCGGGCGTCGACGAGACGTTGCGCGTGGCCGGCACGGCGACGATCTCGACCGATCCGGAGCGGATCGCGCAATGCACGGTCGACGGCAAGGCCCCCTCCACCGTGCTGCTGATCGCGATCCGCTCGGTATTCTTCCAGTGCGCCCGCGCGCTGGTGCGTTCGCGGCTGTGGTCGCCCGAAGCGCAGATTCCGCGCAGCGCGCTGCCGAGCACCGGTACCATCCTGGCGACGCTGAGCCGCGATGCCATCGACGGCCGCACCTACGACGCCGAACTGCCGCAGCGGATCCGCCAGACGCTGTACTGACAGAGCGCCGCGGGCCGGGCGGCCACGCCCGGACCATAACCCCGTGTTAAGCCGGTGCGATAAAACGGCATATGACATGGGGATGTCCCCTCCGTACACTGGGCCTTGCCCGTGCGCTCTTTCCTCCGAGCAGCATGTGGCGGGAGGCCCATGGACGATATCGTCGACCTGCTCGAAACCCGGGCGCGCGAGCAACCGGATCGGCTGCTGCTGGCCTGGGAGCCATTCGAGGGCGCCGGGCGCGAGTGGAGCCGTGGGGCCTTCCTCGATGACGTCCGCCGCGTCGCCGGCGGACTCGCCCAGCGCGGCGTGCGGCCCGGCGATCGCGTGCTGCTGCATGCCAACAACTGTCCCGAGTTCCTGCTGACCTGGTTCGGCTGCGCCTGGATTGGCGCGGTCTGCGTGGTGCTCAATCCCAAGTCGGCTACCGACGAGCTGGCCTTCTTCGCCGACCACACCGGCGCGGTCGGCATCGTCACGCAGCGCGGATTGCCCGGTACGCCCCCTTCCACCGGTGCCGGGGCACACCGCCTGCGCTGGCAGATCGTCATCGATGCCGGCGATGCCGACGACACGGCAGGCTTCGCGTCGTTGCACGATGCCCCGGTCGAACGCGTGCGACTGGACCCGCTTGCCCCCGGCAGCATGATGTTCACGTCCGGCACCTCGTCGCGCCCGAAGGCCGTGGTCTGGTCGCGCGCGAACGCGCTGTGGGCGGCGCAATCGTGTGCGGCCGGCATCGGGCTGCTGCGCTCCGATATCGTGCTGGTCCCGCTGCCGCTCTATCACGTCGTGGGGCTGGCCTGGAGCGTGCTGCCCGCCCTGCACGCAGGCGCCACCATCGTGCTGCTGCCACGCTTTTCCGCAAGCCGCTTCTGGCCGGTGGCGCTGGCGCGGCGCTGCACCTTTGCGCCGCACGTGCAATTCACCAGTGCGGCGCTGTTCCGCCAGCCCGTGCCGCCGGCCCACGCCTTCCGGCTGTGGTGCAACTCGGTCTGGCTGCCCGAGTACGAGCGGCATTTCGGCGTGCCGATCCTGGGCTGGTGGGGCATGACCGAACTGCTCGCGCCGGGCATCCTGGGACAGGCCGACCGGGCGGTCGCACCGGGTGCCATCGGGTGGGTCGCGCCCGGCTACGCAGCCCGGATGGCAGGCAGCGGCGGCGCGTCGCTCGCGCCGGGCGAGGTCGGCGAGGTCGAGATCCTCGGCGAGCGCGGACGGACGCTCTTTGCCGGTTACTTCAACGACGAGGAAGCCAACGCTGCCGCCTTCACGGCCGACGGCTGGTTCCGCACCGGCGATCGCATGAAGGTCCACGCCGACGGCTCGATCCAGTTCCTGGAGCGTACGCGCGACGTGATCAAGTGCGGCGGCGAAGGCGTGTCGCCGGCGGAAGTCGAACGCGTGGTCCGCGCGGTGCCGGGCGTCGCCGATGTCTCGGTGGTGGGCCGTGCGGATGGCGCCATGGGCGAGGTCGCGGTCGCCTTCGTGGTGCCGACCGATGCCAGCGCTTCGACCGAAGCGTTGTCCCGCGAGATCGACGCGGCTTGCCGCGCGCGGCTTGCGGGCTTCAAGGTGCCGCGCGAGATCCGCTTTCTCGCCAGCCTGCCGCTGGCCGGCATCAACAAGGTCGCCAAGGGCGAGCTGCGCCGCCTTGCCGCGGACAACGCCACCAAGGCCCGGGACGACGACCGTGACCGCAATGTGCCAGCCGAAGGAAGCCCAGCATGAAAGCCCTCGTCACGCTCCTGTCCTCGATGATGCTGGTCTGCGGCGGCGCGGCGCTGGCCGAGGAGTTTCCGTCGCGTACCGTCACGCTGGTGGTGCCAGCGGCGCCTGGCGGTCCCAGCGACGCGTTGGCGCGCACGCTGGCCGAGAAGCTCAAGACCACGCTGGGCCACAGCGTCGTCACCGAGAACCGCGGCGGCGCCAACGGCACCATCGGCGTCAACTCGGTGGTGCGCAGCAAGGCCGACGGCCATACGGTGCTGTTCTCGGTCGACGGGCCGCTGACCACCATTCCGGCGCTGATGCCGGACACGCCCTACGATGCATCGCGCGACCTGATGCCGGTGGCCATCGTCGGCGATGGCGGCGACGTGGTGCTGGCGGTGCCGGCCGATTCGCCGGCCAAGACGGCGCAGGAACTGGCGACGCTGCTGCGCCAGCGGCCGGACAAGGCCAACTATGTATCGTCCGGCGCCGGCTTTCCCAGCCATGTCGTCGGCGAGCTCTACAAGCGCGAGGCGAAGGTCTCTGCCCAGCATGTGCCGATGAAGGGCGCGGGCGCGGCGATGGTGGAGCTGCTGTCCGGCCGGTACAGCTTTTCGTTCCCGCCGGCGAGCCTGGCGCTCGTGCAGCAGAAGGCCGGCAAGATCCGCGTGCTGGCCGTGGCGGGCGAACGGCGCAACGCGCTGTTCCCGGACGTGCCCACGCTGGCCGAGGCGGGGTACCCCAATATCGCCGCGCCCGGCTACTGGATCGCCACCTATGTCCCGGCCGCCACGCCGCGCGCGACGGTGGACCGGCTCGCTGCGGCCATCCGCGGCGCCACGCACGCGCCGGACTTCGCACCGCTGCTGCAGACGCAGGGCATGGTGGCCTCCGACCTGTCGCCCGAGCAGATCCGCGGGCGCGTGCAGCGCGAATCCGCGTACTGGCGGCGGACCATCGAGCAACTGAACATCAAGATGGGATGAGGCGGCGATGGCCAGCCCCATCGACTTCTATTTCGACTTCATCTCGCCCTACGGCTACTTCGGCTCGACGCAGATCGATGCGCTCGCGGCCCGCCATGGCCGAACCGTGGTGTGGCGCCCCTTCCTGCTCGGGGTCACGGTGGTCAAGATCATGGGTCTGAAGCCGCTGATGGAGACGCCGCTGAAGTCGGATTACCTGCGGCTCGACAAGCCCCGGATGGCGCGGATATTCGGCGTGCCGTTCGTCCAGCGCGATATGCGGGGCGTCAATTCGGTCAAGGCATCGCGCGCCTTTCTGGCGCTGGACGAACGCGATCCGGCGCAGGCGAAACGCTTCGCGCAGCGCATCTTCGCCAGGCTGTGGGCGCGCGGGGAAGACATCACGGATCTCGATGCGGTGCTGGAGGAGGCCGCCGCGGTCGGCGCCGATACCGGCTGGCTGGCGGCCGAGATCGCCTCCCCCGAAGGCAAGCGGCGGCTCGAGGCGGCGGTGGACCATGCCGTCTCGCAAGGCGTCTTCGGCGCGCCCTTCTTTATCGTTGACGGCGAGCCGGTGTGGGGCGTCGATCGGCTGTGGCTGGTCGAACGGCTGCTGAACGAGGCGGCCTGAGAACCGATGCTCGAAGCGCGGAATCTCAGGTGAGGCCCGAGCCCGCCGCGCTGCGCGCCTTGCCTTTGGTGGGGGCCGCGGCGCAGGCCCGCTCCGGCCGCGCGCGGATGCCCTCGACCAGCGTACGCACCATCGCCTCGGCCAGGCGCTCGCGCGCGTGCTCGTCGGCATCGGCCTCCGGGCGATACCAGATCAGCGACCACTGGATGCCGCCCAGCAAGGTCTTCACCGCGATCGACAGGTCGGCATCGGCGGCCAGCGAGCCATCGCGCCTCGCCGCCGCGGCCTGATCCTTGAACAGCTTCTCGAAGCGGTCGCGGCTCGCGATCAGTTCGTCCAGCGTCTGCCGCTGCGACGGCGTGGTCGCACCGAAGCGATGCATCTGCACGCCCTGCGCCACCACGCTCTCGAAGGTATGGTGTCGCAGCACGGCCACCGCATGCGCGCGCAGCATCGCCGCCAGCACGGTGACGCCATCGCCCTCGAGCTTGCGCGCGGGCTCGACGGCCTCGAACAACAAGCGCATCCCTTCGCGATGCACCTCGAAGAACAGGTCGATCTTCGACGCGTAGTGATGGTAGATGCGGCCCTTGGTCGCGCCGAGCCGCCGCGCGACGTCGTCGATGCTGGTGGCATGGAAGCCTTGTTCCATGAAGCATTCCGCGGCCTGGACCAGGATTTCCTGTTTGCTTGGGGTCATGTCGCCCCTCCCCGGGCGATATCGCGAAACAGTTGCTTCGCATACCGGCGGAAGTCTACCTCCAGCGTGTAGCGTGCCGAGCCGACGAAGCGGCGCGACACATAGTCCCGATGCGCGCCGATCTCCGCCATCATGCCGTCCCGGCCCGGCAGCCGGATCTCGTTGGCCAGCACCGCGGCCAGCCACTTGCCCTGGATCTCGACCAGCGGGATCGTCGGGCCGATCGGCTGCACCAGCCCGAGCATGAACAGACCGTGCCGATCCGGCGGCATCATGCGGCGATAGAGTTCGGCCTTGCCATCCGCGACCTCGAACACCTGGCGATCGAGAAACGGAAAGCTGGCCCGGTAGCCTGTCGCGTGGATGATCGCATCGACCGCTTCTCGGCTGCCGTCGTCGAAATCGACGTACTCGCCATCGAGCCGGCGGATGTTTGGCTTGACGCGGATCCAGCCATGACCGCAATACGGGATCAGCTCCTGGCTCAGCGTCGCATGCTCGCGCCAGATCGCGTGGCGCGGCCGCGGAATGCCGACACGCGCCTGGTCGCCGGTGGCCAGATACGCGAGCCAGCGCACCAGCGTACGGGTGACGCGCGTCGGCAGATGCAGGCGCCGCGCGAAGAAGGCAGACCAGCGGTCGGTAGGATGGCCCATGATGTATTTGGGCATGATCCAGGCGCTGCGCCGCGTCGAGATCCAGGTCCGCTTCGCCGACTTGCAGACGTCGACCGCGATATCGACCGCGGAATTGCCGATGCCGACGATCAGCACGTTGCGGTCGCGGAACGGCTCGGCGGTGCGGTAGTGGTGCGAGTGAATCTGCTCGCCGGAGAAGTGGCCGTCGAAGCTCGGCCAGCGCGGATCCCACAGATGGCCGTTGGCGACGATCACCGCGCGATAGCGCCGGCTGCTGCCGTCGCCCAGCGTGACGCGCCAGCTGCCATCGCCGGCCGGCTCGACGCGCTCGACCCGTGTGTTGAAGCGGATATGCGGCGGGATGCCGAAGCGCTCGGCATAGGCTTCCAGATACTCGATGACCTCGTAGTGCGACAGGAAGTCGGGATAGCGGTCCGGAATCGGAAAATCGGAGTAGCCGAGGTTGGTGCGGCTGGTGTCGATATGCAGGCTGCGATAGGCCGACGACATGCCGTTGTCGTTTTCGTAGCGCCACATGCCGCCGATCTTCGAGCCCAGCTCGAAGCAGTCGAAAGCGATGCCCTTCTCCTTCAGCGCCTTGGCGGCGGTCACGCCGGACGAGCCTGCGCCGACGATGCAGACCGGCAACGCGGCGACCTCGGCCGGCAGCCGGTCGTCGAAGCGCATCGCGGCCTCGGCCTGCCGCTCGCCTTCGTCAACGGACATCGGGCCGTTGCGGCGGAATCCGATTGCGGGGTTCTTCATGCCGCCGCCTTCTCGTCCAGATAGGCGGCGAGGATCGCGTCGACATCCGGATCGGCATGCAGACCGAGCGCGCTGGCCCGGTCCGACGTGAAGGCACGCGGCCAGCTGTCGATCACGCGCTGGAGCGCGGGGTCGGGTTCGTAGCGGACCCGCGCCGCGGCTTCGTCGCCCGCCGCGCGACGCAGCGCGGCCACCATCTCCGCGACGGTAGTCGACAACGACGGCAGGTTCAGCGCGCGGTCGTGCGGCAAGCGGTCCGCCGGCAGATCGTGCATAGCGATCAGCGCCCGCGCGACGGCCTGTGCGGACGCGACCGGCATCCGCGTGTCCGGATGCAGGCCGCAGACGACATCGCGGCCCGCCAGCGGCTCGCGCACGATCGCGGCGATGCGGTCCGACACCGCCGGCGATGGCGCGCCGTCGCGGATCAGCACGATCGGCAGCCGCAACGCCCGTGCGTCGACGCGACCGCGGCGGCTGTAGTCGGCCAGCAGCAGCTCGGCAATGGCCTTGTGCGTGCCGTAGGTCGTGTCGGGCTCGGCGCGCAGGCCATCGCCGACGGTCGCGGGCAGCTTGCCGCCGAACACCGCGATCGAGCTCGCCAGCACCAGCCGGGGCGGCTTGCCGAAGCCGGCGATCAGCGCGCGCAGCGCCTCGACATGGAGGCGATAGGCGCGCGGCTCGTCGGCCTCGGTCTCCAGCGTCAGGCTCGCGGCCAGATGGAACACGCTGTCCGGCGCCAGGCTTGCCAGTTGCGAGACAAAGCCCGGCTCGGCCAGGTCCCCGCGCAGCACGTTGCGCCGGCACGTCGCATCGCCCACCAGCGGCACCTCGGCGCGATCGGCGAGCACCAGTTCCTGGATCCGGCGCGGCGTGCCGTCCGCGTCGGCCAGGCTACCGCGCGCGATCAACGCACGTTGCAGCGCGGTGCCGATGAAGCCGGCCGCGCCCGTGATCAGAACCCGCATGCCTCAGTCTCCTGTTTTGTGTCGGCAAGTGTCGCCCCTGCCGTTTGCCAAAACATACTACTCAGTAGGTTCGATGCGGTCAAAATTTTTTGGCGACGGCATCACCCTGTCGAGTACGCGGGGCCCAGCGGCTTTGGCCCGAAGCCGGAGGACCAAAGACGCTGCGCCCCCGCGTTCGCGGGGGCGACGGGCGCTGTCGGATCGCGTTATTTCGACGTACCGCGCGGCAGCCACTCGGCCGCGTCGCTGCCCAGCGGCACCGACGGCTGTTCCCAGCGCGCCGGCGTCTCCGACAGTTGCGCCGCGTGGCGCACCGTCGTCAGCATGCCGAAGCCCGACGGCACGGCCTCGAGCAGGTCGCTGATGTCGTCGATGCGCTGATCCGGCGCCTGCAGGCCGTTGTCGACCCGGCCAAGGCCGCGCAGCCACTGCGCGGTCTGTGCCAGCGACACGCGTACGTGCCAGCTGCCGCCCTCGGTGGCGCGCCGGTGCAGCGCGGCCATCGCGCCGAGCGCCAGCAGGTAGCCGGCGGCGTGATCGAGCACCTGGGCCGGCAGCGGACGCGGCGTGTCGCTGCCGGCCGCTCGTGCCTCGGCGTCGTTGAAGCCCGTCGCGGTCTGCACCAGCGAATCGAAGCCGCGCTTGCCGGCCCACGGTCCGACATGGCCATAGGCGGACAGCGAGACATAGACGATGCCCGGCCGGGCGCGCGCCGCCGCCTCGGGGCCGAAGCCCAGCGCCGCGAGCCCGCCCGGCCGATAGCCCTGCAGGAAGACATCGGCGCCGTGCAGCAGCTTGTGCAGCGTGTGCTTGTCGTCGGCGTCGCGCAGATCGAGCTGGCAGGACCGCTTGCCGCGGCCGGTGTCGATCACCAGCGGCGGGATCGACGGCAGGTGCGGCGCGGTGACCAGCAGCACGTCGGCGCCATGGGCGGCCAGCGTGCGCCCGGCAACCGGGCCGGCGATGATGCGGGTGAACTCGAGCACCCGCACGCCGGACAGCGGGCGGGCGTCCTGCGCCGGCAGGTCCGGCAAGGGCATCGGCGGTGCGTCGCCGATCCGCTCGATGACGATCGGCGGCAGCTCGCGCAGCGCGGCGGCCTGCGGATGACGATCCCATTCGTCGAAGCTGCGCATCGCCGCGACCACCATGCCCGCATCCGAAGCCGCGGTCTCGAACGCCTCGGCGTCCCATTTGCCCAGCGCGGCCTGCACCTCGTCCTTCTGATTGGCGCAGCCGAGCAGGCGCAGCACGCCGTCGCGGTGATGCAGGAAGTTGGTGTGCAGCCGGACCCAGCGGCCATCGCCGCAACGATAGGCGCCCGCGATCTTGTCCCACAGCTCCGGCGCGGGGCCGCCATCGACGCGCAGATAACGTTCGCTGCGGAATTCCGCGATGGCGTGGCGCATGTCGACCGCGACCTGCTGCCAGCGGCCGGTGCGCTGCTGCCACAGCGCCGCGGCCGCCAGCGCCGACGCCGCCAGGCTCGCCTGCGCGGCGGTACCGACCGCGAACGACGACGGCAGCACCGGTTCGGCTCCGCTCAGCGTGGCCTGCGCGAGGGCGGTGTCGGGCAGGCCGGTGGTGCGCCACAGCGCGGCTAGGACGGCGGCGGGTTCGGGCGATGGCATGGCGCTCCTCGTCAACGAAGGGGGATGGGACTCCATGCTAGCCCGCCTCCAGCGATTGCGCGCGCGTCCGATGCGCCGGCACGGTAAAATCCCCGGTTCCCGCCAACATGCCGGGCCCTCGGGGCCGCGGTGCGCTGGCCCGGCGCCATCCGCGCCGATCCTTACCTCGAATCCGAATTCGCCCTGAAGCCGGCCGCGACCCGCGGCCCAACCTGGCCAAACCATGAGCCACGACCCGAAAGCCCAAGACAGCACGCCCGCCGCCTCGAACTTCCTGCGCAGCATCATCGACCAGGATCTGGCCGCCGGCACCTATGCCGGCCGCAACGACGCCCAGGGCCGGCCGTTGCCCACCGTGATCACGCGCTTCCCGCCGGAGCCCAACGGTTATCTGCATATCGGCCACGCCAAGAGCATCTGCCTGAATTTCGGGCTGGCGCGCGACTACGGCGGCCGCTGCCACCTGCGCTTCGACGACACCAATCCGGTCAAGGAAGACACCGAGTACGTCGATTCGATCATCGACGCGGTGCACTGGCTCGGCTTCAGCTGGGACAGCGCCGACGCGCAGGGCGGCCGGCAGGCCCACCTGTACTACGCCAGCGACTACTTCGACCAGCTGTACGCCTTTGCCGAGAAGCTGATCGAACGCGGCGTCGCGTATGTCGACAGCCAGAGCGCCGAGCAGATCGCCGCCAGCCGCGGCAACTTCGCCGAGCCGGGCACGCCGTCGCCCTACCGCGAGCGCAGCGTCGAGGAGAACCTGCAGCTGTTCCGCGACATGCGCGCCGGCAAGTACGCCGACGGCGAACACGTGCTGCGCGCGAAGATCGACATGGCCGCGCCCAACATCGTGATGCGCGATCCGGTGCTCTACCGGATCCGCCATGCGCACCACCATCGCACCGGCGACAAGTGGTGCATCTATCCGATGTACGACTTCACGCATTGCATCTCCGATGCGCTGGAGAACATCACCCACTCGCTGTGCACGCTGGAGTTCGAGAACAACCGTCCGCTGTACGACTGGGTGCTGGCCCAGCTGCGCGAATGCGGCGTGTTCCGCGAGCCGCTGCCGCATCAGTACGAGTTCGCCCGGCTGAACCTGACCTATGCGATCACCAGCAAGCGCAAGCTGCTGCAGCTGGTCAACGAGGGCCGCGTCGATGGCTGGGACGATCCGCGCATGCCGACCATCGTCGGCATCCGCCGCCGCGGCTATACGCCCGAATCGATCCAGCTGTTCTGCGATCGCGTCGGCGTGGCCAAGTCGGACAGCTGGATCGACATGAGCACGCTGGAAGGTGCGGTGCGCGACGACCTCGATGCCCGCGCGGCGCGTGGCGTGGCGGTGCTCGATCCGCTGAAGCTGATCCTGGACAACTATCCGGAAGGCCAGAGCGAGGAGTGCTCGGCGCCGGTCCATCCGAAGCAGCCCGAGCTCGGCAAGCGCGTGTTCCCGCTGTCGCGCGAGCTGTGGATCGAGCGCGAGGACTTCAACGAGAACCCGCCGAAAGGCTATTTCCGGCTGTTCCCGGGCAACAAGGTGCGGCTTCGCTATGGCTACGTGATCGAATGCACCGGCGTCGACAAGGACGCCGACGGCAATGTGGTCGCAGTCCATGCGAACTACCTGCCGGACACCAAGAGCGGCACGCCGGGCGCGGACAGCGTCAAGGTCAAGGGCAACATCCACTGGGTCAGCGCCGAGCATGCGCTGCAGGCCGAGGTGCGGCTGTACGACCGGCTGTTCAACGACCCGCATCCGGACGCCGGCGGCAAGAACTTCCTCGATGCATTGAACGCCGACTCCAAGCGCGTGGTCACAGCGTATCTGGAGCCCGGCCTGCGCGAGGCCAAGGCCGAGGACCGCTTCCAGTTCGAGCGGCACGGCTACTTCGTCGCGGACCGGGTCGACAGCCAGCCCGGCCGTCCGGTCTTCAACCGCATCGTCGGACTGAAGGACAGCTGGGGCAAGTAGGCGCCCTGTCCTCGATTGCCGACAAAGCCGGTCGTCCCCGCGAACGCGGGGACCCAGTGGCTTTCAAGGACGCTGGATTCCCGCTTTGGCGGGAACGACATGATGGTTATTGAGGCTTTGTCAGCAACCGATGCCACACACCCAAACCCGATCTTCACCATGCAGACCCTGACCTTCCCGCTGGACCGCGAGCACATCGCGCTGAACGATCTGCTCAAGCTGGCCGGCGTGGTCGACAGCGGCGGCGCCGGCAAGGCGCTGGTCGCTGCCGGCGAGGTCGCGGTCGACGGCGTGGCCGAGTCGCGCAAGACCGCGAAGATCCGCGCCGGCCAGGTGGTGACGCTGCCGGGCGTGACGATCCGGGTGGTGGCGGCGTGATTGCTGCCTCATTGCTGCGGGACCGCTGCCTCATCACGGCCTGAGCGCTGCCTGCCGCCCACGACAGAACCAAGGACAACGCCATGCCGATCGCTTTCTGGTGCGTGCTGATCGCCGGCATCCTGCCCATCGTCACGGTGGGCATCGCCAAATGGGGCGCGCCCGGCTTCGACAACCATGACCCGCGCGCCTGGCTGGAGCGGCAGAGCGGCCGCGCCCGCCGCGCCGACCTGGCCCACCGCAATCACTTCGAGGCCTTCCCGCTGTTCGCCGCCGCGGTGCTGTGCGCCAGCCATCTGCAGGCGCCGCAGGCGCGCATCGACGAGCTGGCGGTCGCCTTCATCGTGATCCGCGTGCTCTACACCGTCTGCTATCTCGCCGATCGCGCCACGCTGCGCTCGCTGTGCTGGACGCTGGGCTTCCTGTGTGTGCTCGGCATTTTCCTGCTGCCGGTGCTGGTGCCCTGACAGAGTGTCGGCTTCTTTCACAGGTCGACCAGGCGACACCTGAGATCCCGAAATCTTCTGTAGAATCAGCGCTTTGCAAAATTTAGCCCCGGCATGTTTCGCCCGGGTGCGACGGGACGGGGAATCATGTTCGGGATTGGACTGGGGGATGTGGTGGCGGCTTCGCTCGCTGCCGCAGGGGCGTGCTTGATCTGCAGCATTCCGCGCGATTTCGTCGGCCATCTGCGCAACTTCCCCGGCTGGGTGATGCGTACCTACGGCCGCCGCGCCCTGGTGATCCCGGTGCTGGTGATGCTGGTGATCGGCCGCCTGGTCGAACTCGGCGTCAACGGGCAGGTCGACAGCCCGGCCGGCCAGGCGATGGTCATCGCCGCCGCCTTCCTCGCGCTGGTGATCGCCTCCGCGCTGCTGCGCTTCTACCTCAGCGATTACCGCAAGTCCCGCTGACATCCGCGCCGCGCCTCCCGCGCGGCGTTGTGTTTTTCACAGTCCGCTGCCGCTTGCCTGCGGCCATGTCCCGCACCGTCATGCGCGCGGTGATCGGGTAACATGCGCGCTTTGCCGGCCGGCCATGCCGGGCATCCTGCCCGCGCCATCGGCCGGCCCGCCGCCCCCTCTTCCCCCATGGCCCTGAAGTCCACCATCTGCAAAGCCGAGCTGTCGATCTCCGATATGGACCGGCACTACTACGGCACCCATGCGCTGACCGTCGCGCAACACCCGTCCGAGAACGATGCCCGCATGATGGTGCGGCTGCTGGCGTTCGCCTGCGAGGCCAGCGAGACGCTGAGCCTGACGCGCGGGCTTGACGAGCCCGACGAGCCGGACCTGTGGGAGCGCAGCCTGACCGGCGAGATCGAACACTGGATCGACCTGGGCCAGCCCGACGAGACGCGGCTCAAGCGCGCGGCCTCGCGTGCCGCGCGCGTGACCGTGTTCGCCTACCAGCCCGCCAGCGCCCGCGAATGGTGGAAGGGCATCGCCGGCAAGGCCGGCAAGCTGCGCAATCTGACGGTCCACGCGGTGCCGGGCGAGGCGGTCGACGCGCTGGCCGGCATGGCGCGCCGCGCGATGCGGCTGACCGTGACGATCCAGGACGGCGAGATCTGGTTCAGCGACGACGAGCGCAGCGTGCAGCTGCGCCTGGATACCTGGCAGCGGGCCGACGGCTGAGCGCTTGCGGGTACACTGCCGTCTCGGCAGCACCGCGGCAGCACTGCGGCAGGACCGTGAGCGCCGGCCACGGCCGCGGGGTCCATGCTCCGAATCACCACGCGGGTCGCGATCGCCGATCGCGATGCGCAGTCACACAAAGGAAAGACCGATGATCACCACTCCTTCCGGCCTGCAATACGAAGACACCGTGACCGGCCAGGGCGCCGAAGCGACCGCGGGCAAGCACGTCACCGTGCATTACACCGGCTGGCTGTACGAGAACGGCCAGGCCGGCCGCAAATTCGATTCGAGCAAGGATCGCAACGATCCCTTCGTGTTCCCGCTGGGCGCCGGCCACGTGATCCGCGGCTGGGACGAAGGCGTGCAAGGCATGAAGGTCGGCGGCACCCGCCGGCTGGTGATTCCCGCCGACCTGGGCTATGGCGCACGCGGCGCCGGCGGCGTGATTCCGCCGAACGCCACGCTGCTGTTCGAAGTGGAGCTGCTGGCCGTCTGAGGCGGTTCAGCACGCCAGGTTTGTCGTCCCCGCGAACGCGGGGACCCAGTGACTCTTGAAGACGCTGGATTCCCGCCTTCGCGGGAATGACATGATGGTCGATCGGGCGTCGTCTGCGGGTACGAGCCAGCCAACACGCTCAGAAGCCGATCGACGCGTTGCCGACGTCGACGCGCACCTTATCGCGGCCCAGGATATGCGCGGCATGCCGCGCGTACTCCCGGGCCCAGTCCGGATCGCCGGCAAAGCGCTGCTCGCCCGAGAAGCGCGCCACGCTGAGGATCTTGTCGATGACCAGCACCTTGCCCACCGGGCTGGACGCCTGGCAGTCGAGCTCCGCATACTCCCGGTCGAACCAGCGCCAGCCCGCATCGTCGCTGATGCCCGCGAGTTCGGTATCGCCGATGGTGAACTCGAATTCCTTGCCGGTGCCAAAGGCCACCGTAAGTGTTCGCGCCATATCCGTCCCTCCTGGTAGTTGGCAGCCATTGTAAGGACGGCGCAACATCGGCCGCCACCCCGCCGGCAGTGGGTAGGGCTTCCCCGTTGCCCCACGCCGACATCTTCCTGCCATGTGGTGTACCAAGCCTCCCGCTGCCCGGCTTTGCATTATGCTTGCACCATGGCCATCACCCGACAAGATCTCGAAGCGGACCGGCTGCGGACCACGCTGGGCGGTACCCCGGTGGCTTCCTCGCTGCTGTCGGACGACGCGCTCGAGCGCTCGTTGCGGTCCACGCTGGATCGCCGGCCCGACCAGCCGGACATGCATGGCGACGTCTGGCTGTTCGGCTACGGCTCCCTGATCTGGAACCCGATGGTGGTGCACACCGAGCGCCGGCTCGCGACCGTGCACGGCTACCACCGCGGTTTCTACCTCTATTCGCGCATCAATCGCGGCACCTGGGACAACCCCGGCCTGGTGCTCGGCCTGGACCGCGGCGGCAGCTGCCACGGCATGGTGTTCCGCATCCCGAGCCACGTCGTCGAGCAGGAATTCCGCGTGCTGTGGCGCCGGGAGATGATGACCGGCGCCTACCATCCGCGGTGGCTGCGCGTGAAGCTCGATGGCGATGCGGCCCCGCAGCGGGCGCTCGCCTTCGTGATGAACCGCGCCCACGAAGCCTATGCCGGCCGCCTGCCCGACGAGCGCGTGGTGGCCTGCCTGCGGCGCGCCACCGGCCTGTACGGCCCCGCGCGCGACTATCTGCACCAGACACTGCTGGGCCTGGCCACGCACGGCGTCGACGACCCCTATCTGGGCCGGCTGTGGCGGCAGATCCAGGCCGCCGACGCGGAACCGGCCGACGAATCGGACGGTGAATCGGCCGGCGAGCCCGCCGCCGACAGCAAAGCGGCCAACGCCGCCTGAACCGGAGAGCGCCATGCCCGCCCCCGCCCGAGCCCGCCGCCTGATGGTCGCCGAAGCGCTGGGGTTGTCGGGGCTGCTGCTCGGTGGGGCCTTGCTGTCAGGGCCGGCCGGCGTATCGATGGCGGCCCGGCCCGGCTCGTCCTCGCCGGCTCCCGCTTCGCCGTCGTCCCCACAACGTGCCGCCACGCAGCCGGGCAGCGCCGGCAGGCCACACGACGGGCTGAGCGGGCTGAACCGCAATCTGCTGACTGCCGCCTCGCTCGGCGACGCGGCGCTGGTGCGCAAGCTGCTGGGTGCCGGCGCGTCGCCGCATGCCGCCGACGAGCGCGGACGCACGGCGCTGCTGCTCGCGGTCTATCAGCGGCATGGCGAGGCGGCCCGCGCGCTGATCCACGCGGGCGCCGATGTCAATCACAAGGACGAGCAGGCCAACAGCGCCTTCCTGCTGGCCGCCGCCAGCGGCCAGCTCGAACTGGTGCGGCTGGCGCTGGCGCACGGCGCCGATCCGCGCAGCACCGACCGCTATCGCGGCACCGCGCTGACCGCGGCGTCGCAGCACGGCAACCCCGAGGTGGTCCAGCTGCTGCTGCAGGCCGGCGTGCCGGTCGATCATGTCAATGCGCTGGGATGGACGGCGCTGCTCGAGGCGATCGTGCTCGGCGACGGCAGCGCGCGCTACGAGCACGTGGTGCAGCTGCTGCTCGACGCCGGCGCCGATGCGAACCTGGCCGATCGCGACGGCGTCACGCCGACGCGCCATGCGCGCGAGCGCGGCTACAAGACGATGGTCAAGATGCTGATGCGGGTGCGCGGGCACTGAGCGGCCGCGCACCCCTTGCACCGCGCGGCATCAACGGAGGCGCGCGTTCTCGGCTTCCTGCAACTGGCGCCACATCACCTTGCCGGTCCCGGACTTCGGCAGTGCGTCGACGAACTCGACCACGCGCGGATACTTGTAGGCGGCCATATTGTCCTTGGCCCAGCCAATGATGTCGTCGGCGGTGGTCTTGCCCTTGGCGTGCGCCTTCAGCACGACCACGGCCTTGACCGTTTCGCCGCGATAGGCGTCACGCGTGCCGATGATGCAGGCCTCCTGCACGTCCGGATGCTTGTACAGCAGGTTCTCGACCTCGGCCGGCCAGACCTTGAAGCCGGACGCGTTGATCATCCGCTTGAGCCGGTCCGTGATGAAGAAATAGCCCTCCTCGTCCATCCGGCCCAGGTCGCCGGTGCGGAAGAAGGTCTTGCCCTCGAACTCGATGAAGGCCTCGCGCGTCGCGTCCGGCTTGCCCCAGTAGCCCTTGAACACCTGCGGGCCGCAGACGATGATCTCGCCGACCTCGCCCGGCGGCAGCTCCTTCAGCGTGACCGGGTCGACCACGCGCGCATCGGTGTTGAAGGTTGGCACGCCCAGGCACTGCAGCTTGGGCCGGTCCGACGGATTGCTGTGGGTCGGCGCCATCGTCTCGGACAGGCCGTAGCCTTCGAGATAGTTCAGGCCGAACTGCTCGCGCAGCCGCTCGGCGATCGCCTGCGGCATCGCCGCCCCGCCCCCGCCGATATAGCGCAGGCTCGACAGGTCGAACTCGGCCAGATTCGGACTGGCCAGGAAATCGATCACCATCGTCGGGATATTGGTCCAGTGCGTGACCTGGTAGCGCGAGATCAGCCGGCCCGCGACCTCGCGGTCCCAGCGCGGCAGCATCACCACGGTCGCGCCGCTGTAGATCGGGCCGTTCATGCCGTACTGCATGCCGGTCACGTGGAACAGCGGCAGCACCGACAGGATCACCGACTCGGCGCCCGAGCCCGACCAGGTCGAACCGCCGACCACGTTGTGCATCACCGATCGATGGGTATGGATGCAGCCCTTCGGGAAACCGGTGGTGCCCGAGGTATAGGGCATTACCGCCATGTCGTCGGGACCTGCGGTATGCGGGCTGGGCTGGTGGCCGGAGGCCAGCGCGTCGCGCCAGGGCACGGCGCCGGCCGGCAGCGGGTGCTCGGCGGTCAGCCAGGCGGGCGGCGCGTCCTCGGGGTGTTCGTGGCGCTCGGGCAGCGCGTCGGCGTATTGGGTCACCAGCAGATGCTGCAGCTGCTGCTCCTGCGGCAGCTCGGCATTGGCGGCCGCGGCGCCGCCGGCCAGATCGGCCGAGCAGATCGCCACGCGCGCCTGCGCGTCGGTGATGTAGTGCTTGAATTCCTCGGCGCGGTTCATCGGATTGACGGGCACCACCACCGCGTCGGCACGCAGGATCGCGTAGTAGCCGACGATGAACTGCGGGCAGTTCTGCATGTACAGCAGCACCCGGTCGCCCTTGGCCACGCCGGCCTCGCGCTGCAGCCAGCCGGCCAGCGCGGTCGCCTGCGCCTCGAGCTCGCGGAAGGTGATGGCCTTGCCGAAGTAGCGGATCGCGGCCTTGTCGGCATAGCGGCGCGCCGACACTTCCAGATTGACCCACAGCGAGGTCTCGGGCAGCACGATGGCGGTGGGCGCCCGCTTGGGCCAGAACTGGAAATGCGGGCGCGCGGCGGGCTTCTGGGTCTGCATGCGTTGTCTCCTGAGCGGTCTTCGCGACCTGTTCTCGAGCGTCGTTGCTGGGCGTCGTAGTCTGGCGATGAGCCGACGCCGCCGCGGCCGGCAAGCAGCCTCGGCGGCGAATCGTCAAGCAATATAACCGAACGACCGTTCTATTTCCAAGGGGTAGATTCCCGCAAACAGGGTTGACATGAGCGGCGCCGTCCCCACATCGATCACAGGGATCCGGCCGTACGGCGCGTTGCCGAACCTGGCGGCATGCGCCTGGGCCGGGCGCGGATCACACGCGATATCAGGAATTCACGAACAGCGAGGCAAGGAATGAGCGACGTCACCCTGCAGAACTTCGACCACGACGTGATTGCGCTGTCGCGCAGCGTCCCCGTGCTGGTGGACTTCTGGGCGCCATGGTGCGGACCGTGCCGCACGCTGGGCCCGCTGCTGGAAAAACTCGAGCGCGAGGCCGGCGGCAAGTGGAAGCTGGCCAAGATCAACGTCGACGAGAATCAGGAGCTGGCCGCCCACTTCGGCGTGCGCAGCATTCCGCATGTGGTGGCCTTTGTCGACGGCAAGCCGGTCGATCAGTTCATCGGCGTGCTTCCCGAATCGGGCCTGCGCGAATTCATCGCGCGAGTCACGCCGAACCCGGGCCAGATCGCGCTGCGCGAGGCACGACAGGCGGCCGCCGGCGGCAAGCGCGACATCGCGCGCGAGGCCTTCCAGGCCGCGCTGGCGTTCGATCCCGGCTTCGACGAGGCCCGCATCGACTACATCGCGTTCCTGCTCGACGGCAATGCGCTGGAGGAAGCCGAGGCCCAGTTCGGCATGCTGACGCCGCGCGCGCCGCAGCACGATGCCTACGCCGCGCTGCAGACGCGGCTCGAGGCGATGAAGGGCCTGGGCGACCTGCCCGACGAGGCCACGCTGACCGGCCGCATCGAGGCCAATGCCGCGGACCTGCAGGCCCGGCTCGATCTGGCGCGGCTGCTGATCGCCCGCCGTCAATACGAACCGGCGCTGGAGCAGTTGCTGGCGATCGTGCGCACCGACCGCGGCTTCGAGGACGATGTCGGCCGCAAGACGATGCTGTCGGTGTTCGAGATGATGGGCGACGCGCCGGAGGCGGTGTCGCGCTGGCGGCGGCAGTTGAGTGCGGCGTTGAACTGAGGCCGTTGGGCTGACGGGGGCGGCTGCCCTCTCCCCCGGCCCCTCTCCCGCAAAGCGGGAGAGGGGAGAAAACCGACCGCGATGTCCGGCGAGCAGGAAAGCAGAAAACCGATCGCTATGTCTGTCCGAGCTTGCCGAGTGCGCCCCCCTCTCCCCCTCAGGGGGAGAGGATTGGGGAGAGGGGGTGGTCTTGAAGCGCAGGCAATCGCCCCACCCTCAACCCGCCGGCCCCTCCACCAACGTAAAGCCGTTCTGCCGCATATGGGCGACCATCGCGGCGTCCTGCTTGCGCACATGCAGCGCGAACCAGCCGGGCAGTTCCGCCACCAGGCGGCGCCCGGTCTCGAAGTCTCCTTCCTGCTCGACCTTGGCCCGGACCTTGTCGACGATCTCCAGCATCTGCCGATGCTCGCCGGCATGGCACTGGCGCGGCCCGAAGTTCATCGCCTCCATCCACGCCTCTTCCATGCCGAAGTGATAGCGCGTGTGGTCGATCCATTCGTCCAGCGCCGCCAGAAAGCCATCGTCGCCGGCACGCGCGGCGGCCTCCAGCAGCAGCACGAACTCCGCATGGGTATGGTCGGTGACCGGCTCGCCCAGATGCAGGTCGGCCGGCAGCGCGCTGCTGTCGAGCTCGGGCGGTGCGGCAGGGGAAGCCGTGGGGGCCGGCGCCGCGTGATCGGAGGCGTCAGCGTGAGCGGGAGCGGAACCGGGAGCGGAAGCGGGAGCGGAAACGGTCATGTAGGCGATCGGTTATGCTGCGCGGAATGCCCGAAGGCACAGGGATACGCGCAAGGATACCGAATCCCGCGCGAATCCCGCGCCGGGCACGCCGTCCTTCCCCCTTCGTTCCCCTCGATGCCACGACTGATTTTCTTCTGCGGACATGCCGGTACCGGCAAGACCACGCTGGCCCATCGGCTGATCGGCCCGCTGATGGAGGCCACCGGCGAGCCGTTCTGCCTGCTCGACAAGGACACGCTGTACGGCCGCTACAGCGCCGCCGCGATGGGGGCGCTGACCGGCGATCCCAACGACCGCGACAGTCCGCTCTATCTGCAGCATCTGCGCGATCCGGAATACCAGGGCCTGCTCGATACCGCGCGCGAGAACCTGGCGCTGGGCATCAGCGCGATCGTGATCGGCCCGCTGTCGCGCGAGATCCGCGAGCATCGGCTCAGCGACCCGAACTGGCTGGCGGTGCCGGCCGGCACCACGGTGCGCATCGTCTGGGTCCATCTGCCGGAGGACGAGGCGCACGCGCGCATCGTGCGGCGCGGCAATCCCAACGACGCCTACAAGCTCGCGCACTGGGAAGACTATCGGCAGCGGCGCTTCATGCCGGCGGCGGCCGACTATCCCGAACTGATCTTCTTCGACAACCTCGCGCCCGGCGAGGCGCAGGTCGCGCGGCTGCTGGACGCGCTGCGCGCCTGAACACTCGTGTCGTTCCCTGCAGGCGGGGACCCAGTGGCTTGAGCTCAAGTCGCTGGGCCCCCGCGTTCGCGGGGGCGACAGAGAACCGCCAGCGTCAGCGGGCCTGCGCGATCGCGCTCAGCGCCACCGACGCCGCGACGAAGCCGAACACCGCGGTGACCGCCACCGACGAGCCGAAGCCCGCGCAGGCCAGCCCCTGCGGCCCCTGCCGCGGCGGATGGGCGGCGTCGGCGAACGGCGCCTCGTCGATCTCGCATGCCTGCTGCTCGGGCTCGGGATAGCGCAACGGTTCGTCGGAATAGACCGCCGGCAGGCCGAACGGCTTCTTCGGGTCGCGCGGCAGACCCCACTGCTTGCGCAGCCCGGCACGGACCTTGGCCAGCAACGGGTCCTGGATCGTGCGGGACAGGTCGGCGACGCGCACGCGGGTCGGGTCGAGCTGGCCGCCCGCGCCGCCGCAGGTGACGATCGGCAGCCGCTGGCGCCGGGCCCAGCCCAGCATCGCGATCTTGACCTTGACCGCGTCGATCGCATCGATCACGTAGTCGTGGCCGGCCAGCAGCGCCTCGACGTTGTCGGGCGTCACGAAATCGTCGACCGGACGGACCCGCACGCGCGGGTTGATCTGCACCAGCCGCTGCGCCATCGCCTCGACCTTGGCGCGCCCGTACTCGTCGCCCAATGCGTGGATCTGCCGGTTGGTATTGGACGGGGCGATATGGTCCAGATCGATCAGCGTGATGCGGCCCACCGCGTTGCGGGCCAGTGCCTCGGCGGCCCAGCTGCCGACCCCGCCGATGCCGACCACGCAGAGGCTGGCCGCCTCGAGCCGGGCCAGCCCCTCGGCGCCGTAGAGCCGCGCCACGCCGCCGAAGCGGCGGTGATAGTCGTCGGCCTCGGCGCTGTCGTGCGGCAGCGCGGCAGGCAGTTCCGCCAGCGCCAGCGCGGCGGCGGGGTCGTCATTGTGGTCGGGTCGGGAGTGCGCGTTGCGGTCGTCGGCCATCGAGGACTTCACCATCGGCTGGACCCGCCGGCCGGCAGGGACAAGGCGCGGCGGCGGGCGAAAAATGCGGAAAACGCGGGCATCATTGTCAGTCGCATGCCGACAGGACGGCCCGGCGCGCAACTATACAATAGCCGCAACGTGGTACGTCCGCCGCGCCAGCGCACCAGCCCGGTCCGCGCGTGCGCCGGCCAGGAGCCCTTCAATGTCGATGCGCCGCCAGGCCGTGCTGTGGAGTGTGTTGACGCCCTTGGTATTGATTGCGGCGGTGGTGGCCTTCGTGCTGCTGTTCGACTGGAACCGCCTCAAGCCGTGGCTCAACGAGAAGGTCAGCGATGCGATCGGGCGGCCATTCGCCGTCAATGGCGACCTGATCCTGACCTGGCGCCGGCCAGAAGGCGAGAGCGGCTGGCGGCGCCTGGTGCCGTGGCCGCGGCTGTCCGCGCGCGACATCACGATCGGCAATCCCGACTGGACCCAGCAGCCCAACCTCGCCACCGCGCGCGAGCTGGTGTTCCTGCTGCGGCCGCTGCCGCTGCTGGCGCGCGAGATCTCGCTGCCGACCATCACGATCGACGGCCCCTCGGTCGCGCTCGAACGGCTGGCCGACAAGCGCAACAACTGGACCTTCCCCACCCGCGAAGACAAGGAGCCATCGCAATGGCATCTGGAAATCGGCGAGGTGGTGCTGACGCGCGGCCATCTGGCGCTGAACGACGCCGCCAGCAAGATCGAACTGCGCGCGACGCTGGAGACCATCGGCGATGCCCAGCTATATGACAAGGATCGCGACGGCCCGCTTGCACCTTCATCCGCACCTTCATCGGCACCTT
>NZ_AMPR02000023.1:0-13928 GCF_000307735.3 Cupriavidus sp. HPC(L)
CCGACCTGGTCGCCGCGCTCGCCGCGGCAGCGCCGGGCAGCCTGCAGACGCGCATTCACGGCGACCTGCATCTGGGCCAGGTGCTGATCGCGCAGAACGACACCTACATCATCGACTTCGAGGGCGAGCCGGGCCTGCCGCTGGCCTACCGCCGCCGCAAGACGTCGCCGTTGCGCGACGTGGCCGGCATCCTGCGCTCGTTCGACTATGCCGCCGCGACGGTCGGCACCGACCGCAGCGAGCGCACCCATTCGGCGCTGCCGCCGGCGCAGGCCGAGCGGCGCGAGGGGCTGCTCGAGCGCTTCCGGCAGACCGCCACCGACGCCTTCCTCGGCGGCTACCGCGAGGTGGCCGAGACCGCGCTGCACCCGTGGGTCGCCCCCGGCCAGATGCAGCCGCTGCTCGATCTGTTCCTGCTCGAACGCGCCGCCTACGAGGTCAAGTACGAGGCCGACAATCGGGTGACGTGGATCGACCTGCCGGTGCACGGCCTGGCGCGGCTGATCCGTACGCTGACCGGCGCGCCCGCCGGCACTGCGGGGCCGCCGGCCTCGCCGCCTCCGCCCCCTCACGTCTGAGACGCAACCATGGCCACCATGACTTCCTCCGGCCCCGCGTCGACGCGGGGCCCGCACGGGCAATCGGAACACACCGCCGCCCAATACGACGCCCTGCTGGGCGCGCGGCATGCCGATCCGTTTTCGCTGCTCGGTCCGCACCGGGAGGGCGATCGGATGGTGGTGCGTGCCTGCCTGCCCGGCGCGCAGTCGGTCGCGCTGGCCGACAACGTCGGCAACGCGATCGGCCCGATGCAATGCATCCACGCCGGCGGCATCTTCGCCGGCACGCTGCCCGACAGGCTGGGCCGGCGCGACTACCGGCTCGATATCACCTGGGGCGACGGCACCCGCCAGCTGAGCGCCGATCCGTATTCGTTCGACCTGCTGCTCGGCGAGCTGGACCTGCACCTGATCGGCGAGGGCCGGCATTTCGAGCTGGGCCGCTGCCTGGGCGCGCAATGGATGACGGTCGACGGCATCGAGGGCGTGCGCTTCGCGGTGTGGGCACCGAACGCCAGCCGCGTTTCGGTCATCGGCGACTTCAACGGCTGGCATCCGGCGCGCCATCCGATGCGGCTGCGCTACGGCGCCGGCGTGTGGGAGCTGTTCGTGCCGGCCGGGCTCGGCGTGCAGCCCGGCAGCCGCTACAAGTTTGACCTCAGCGACGCCAACGGCCATCCGCTGCCCGACAAGGCCGATCCGCTGGCGCTGGCCACCGAGCTGCCGCCAGGCACCGCGTCGGTGGTCACGCAGGCCGGCGTCTCCGCGCCGCCGTTCGGCTGGACCGACCAGGCCTGGATGAGCCGCCGCTCGAGCCAGGATCCATATTCGGCGCCGATGTCGATCTACGAGGTCCATGCCGGATCGTGGCTGCGCGAGGTCAACGATCCTTCGCGCGGATGGGAGATCCTGGCCGAGCGCCTGATTCCCTATGTGCGCGACCTGGGCTTTACCCATATCGAGCTGTTGCCGATCACCGAGCATCCGTTCGGCGGCTCCTGGGGCTACCAGCCGCTGTCGCTGTTCGCGCCCACCGCGCGCTTCGGGCCGCCGCAGGCCTTTGCCGCCTTTGTCGACCGCTGCCACGAGGCCGGCATCGGCGTGATCCTCGACTGGGTACCGGCGCACTTCCCGACCGATCCGCACGGCCTGGCGCAGTTCGACGGCACCGCGCTGTACGAGCACCAGGACCCGCGCGAGGGCTTCCATCAGGACTGGAACACGCTGATCTACAACCTCGGCCGCAACGAGGTGCGCGGCTTCCTGCTGGCCAGCGCGCTGCACTGGCTGCGCGAGTTCCATATCGACGGACTGCGCGTCGACGCGGTCGCCTCGATGCTGTACCGCGACTACAGCCGCAAGGCCGGCCAGTGGGTGCCGAACCGCTTCGGCGGACGCGAGAACCTGGAAGCGGTGTCGTTCCTGCGCGAGCTGAACACCGTGGTGCGCGAACGCTGCCACGGCGCGATGACGATCGCCGAGGAATCGACCGCATGGCCGGGCGTGACCGCGCCGGTCGACAGCGGCGGGCTGGGCTTCACCTTCAAGTGGAACATGGGATGGATGCACGACACGCTGCGCTATCTGTCGCACGATCCGGTGCACCGCGCCTGGCATCACCAGGACATGACGTTCGGCATGGTCTACGCGTGGTCCGAAGCCTTCGTGCTGCCGCTGTCGCATGACGAGGTGGTGCACGGCAAGGGCTCGCTGATCAACAAGGCGCCGGGCGACCACTGGCAGAAGCTGGCGAACCTGCGCGCGTATTTCGGGTTCATGTGGACCCACCCCGGCAAGAAGCTGCTGTTCATGGGCGGCGAGCTCGCGCAATGGCTCGAATGGAACCACGAGAGCGAGCTCGACTGGGCGCTGCTCGACCATCCCAGCCATCGCGGCATGCAGATGCTGATTCGCGACCTGAACCGCGTCTATCGCGAGCTGCCCGCGCTGCACGCCTGCGACCACGATCCGGGCGGCTTCAGCTGGGTGATCGGCGACGACAGCCATAACAGCGTGTTCGCCTATCTGCGCCGCGCGGCGCCCGACAGCGGCGACGTGGTGCTAGCGGTGGTCAACATGACGCCGGTGCCGCGGCCCGGCTACCGGCTCGGCGTGCCGCATGCCGGACGCTGGCAGGAAATCCTCAATACCGATGCCGCCTGCTATGGCGGCAGCAATGTCGGCAACGGCGGCGAACTGTTCGCGCAGGCCGAGCCGTCGCATGGGCTGCCCGCCTCGCTGTCGCTGACGCTGCCGCCGCTGGCGACGCTGCTGCTGCGCCATCTGCCCGACTAGGAGGGTCCTGCTTGTCGCGTTCCCCGATCGCCAGCACGCTCCTTCCCGGCAAACCCTACCCGCTCGGCGCCCACTGGGACGGCCTCGGAATCAACTTCGCGGTGTTTTCGGCCAACGCCACCAGGGTCGAGCTGTGCCTGTTCTCGCGCAACGGCCGCAAGGAGCTGGCACGGCTGACGATGCCCGAATGCACCGACGAGGTCTGGCACGGCTATCTGCCGCACGCCGCGCTCGGCACGGTCTACGGCTATCGCGTGCACGGCCCGTACGAACCGCACCACGGCCATCGCTTCAATCCCGCCAAGCTGCTGCTGGACCCCTATGCGCGCAAGCTGACCGGCCCGCTGCGCTGGGCCGATGCGCTGTTCGGCTACCGGCTGCAGAGCCCGCGCGCCGACCTGACGCCGGACCGGCGCGACAGCGCGCCGATGATGCCCAAGGCGATCGTCGTCGACGAGAGCTTCCATTGGGGGGACGACCGGCCGCCGGCGGTGCCGTGGGAACGTACCGTCATCTACGAAGCGCACCTGCGCGGGCTGTCGATGCGGCGCGAGGACCTGCTGCCGCATCAGCGCGGCACCTTCGCCGCGCTGGCGGACCCGCGCTTCGTCGATCATCTGCATCACCTTGGCGTGACGACGATCGAGCTGCTGCCGATCCACGCCTTCCTGCAGGACCGCTTCCTGGTACAGCGGGAACTGCGCAACTACTGGGGCTACAGCACGCTGAGCTACTACGCGCCCGAGCCGGCCTATCTGAGCGGCGGCGAGCTCAACGAGGTCAAGGTGGCGATCCGCCGGCTGCACGCAGCCGGCATCGAGGTGATTCTCGACGTGGTCTACAACCACACCTGCGAAGGCAACGAGCTGGGCCCGACGCTGTCGTGGCGGGGACTGGACAACGCCAGCTACTACCGGCTGGTGCCTGGCGACGAGCGCCATTACATCAACGACACCGGCTGCGGCAACACGCTGAACCTGTCGCATCCGCGCGTGCTGCAGATGGTGCTCGACTCGCTGCGCTACTGGGTCCAGTGCTACCACGTCGACGGCTTCCGCTTCGACCTGGGCAGCACGCTCGGCCGCGAGGGCAACGGCTTCGATCCGGGCGCCGGCTTCTTCGACGCGGTGCTGCAGGACCCGGTGCTGTCGCGCGTCAAGCTGATCTCGGAGCCGTGGGATCTCGGTCCGGGGGGCTATCAGGTCGGCAACCAGCCGCCAGGCTTCGCCGAATGGAACGACAAGTTCCGCGACACGGTGCGGCGCTACTGGCGCGGCGACCCCGGCCAGCGCGGCGATCTGGCCGCGCGGCTGACCGGTTCGGCCGACCTGTTCGACCGGCGCCACCGCAAGCCCTGGGCCTCGATCAACTTCGTCACCGCGCATGACGGCTTCACGCTGGCGGATCTCGTCAGCTACGCCACCAAGCACAACGAGGCCAACGGCGAGGACAACCGCGACGGCACCGACGACAACGCCAGCGCCAACTGGAGCCCCGACGGCACGGTGGAAGGCCCGACCGACGATCCGGCCATCCTTGCCACCCGCAGCCAGGTCGCGCGCGCGATGATGGCCACGCTGCTGCTGTCGCAAGGCACGCCGATGCTGACCGCCGGCGACGAGTGGCTGCGCACGCAGCAGGGCAACAACAACGCCTACTGCCAGGACAACGAACTGTCGTGGCTGAACTGGGACGAGGCGCGCACGCCGACCGGGCGCGGCATGGTCGAATGCGTGCGCCGGCTGCTGGGCCTGCGCGCGCGGCTGCCCGCCTACGCGGAACGCCACTTCCTGCACGGTCGTCAGGAATTCGCACCGGGTCTTCACGATATCGGCTGGTTCGGCGTCGACGGCCAACCGCTGACGCCCGAACAGTGGTCCAATCCCGAGGAGCGGACGCTGGCGCTCAGGCGCGCGACGCGCGACGCCGACGGCCAGGTCCATGTGACGGTGCTGCTGCTGAACGCCGGCACCGAGCCGGTCGAATACCGGCTGCCGCCGCCGGCGCTGATCTGGTCCCGGTTGTTCGACAGCGCCCGGCCGGAGCTGCCCGAAGCGCCGCTCGATCACCCGGTCCAGCCCGTCGCGCCGCACGCCGCGGTGCTGCTGGCCGCCACGCTGGCGCCGTCGGGGCCGTCGTAGCGGACGGACCCGGTTCAACGGCCATCCTTGCCATCGTCCGCCATCCCGACCAGCCAGCCACAAAGGAGTCTCACCATGCCGCGCCAAGCCAATCCCGATGCCGCGCTCGCATCGCTGCATCTGCTCGCCCAGCGCGCCGGCCTGCTGGTCCACTGGCAGGATGCCCAGGGGCGCGAACGCGTGGTCCCCGAGGCATCGCTGCGGGCCGTGCTCGAACGGCTGGAGCTGCCCTGCAAGACCATCGGCCAGTGCGAGGCTTCGCGCGCCCGGATGCTGGCCGACGATGCCGCCACCGCGCTGGCGCCGCTGCTGACGGCCGACCAGGGCAAGCCGATCCGCGTGCCGCTCGTCCATACCCGGCAGGAGCAGCCGTTCCGGCTCGAACTGGAAGACGGCAGCGTGCAGACCGGCGTCGCGCGGCGCGATGCGCACGGCGCGCTGATCGTGCCGGCGGTGCAGAGCCATGGCTACCATCGGCTGCTGATGGGCGACATCGAGGTCAAGGTGGCCGTCGCGCCATTGCGCTGCTTCGGCGTGCAGGACGCGCTGCGCGGCATCGGCCTGTCCGAGCAGGAGCGGATCAGCCGCAAGCCCTGGGGCCCGTCCGTGCAGGTCTACGGCCTGCGCCGCGGCGCGCCGGCCGGCATCGGCGATCTGAGCGCGCTGGCGATGTTCGCCGAGGCGGCCGCCCGCGAAGGCGCCGACGCCGTCGCCATCAGTCCGCTGCACGCCGGCTTTGCGGCCTTTCCCGAACGCTACAGCCCTTATTCGCCGTCCAGCCGGCTGTTCCTGAACGTGCTCTATGCCGACCCGGCGCCGGTGTTCGGCCAGGCGGCGGTGGCGCGCGCGATCTCGGCGCTGCAGCTGGGCGGCGTGATGCAGACGCTGGAATCGAAGGCCGAGATCGACTGGCCGGCGGTCGCGCAGGCGCGGCTGAAGATCACGCGCTGGCTATGGGAACACCGCGACCAGTTGCTGCCCGCCGACGCCGCCGACGATCTGGCGAAATTCCGCAGCAATGGCGGCACGCCGCTGCTGGCGCACGCCGCCTTCGAGGCGCTGCAGGCCCAGCACGTGGCGCAGGCCGGCACCCGCGCCGAGTTGCAGGTGGCCGGCGACTGGCGGCGCTGGCCCGTCACGCATCGCTCGCCGCAGGACGCCGCGCTGTCGGCCTTCGCCAGCGCCTGTCCCGACGAGATCGGCTATCACGTGTTCCTGCAATGGCTGGCCGACGACGGCCTGCGCGCCGCGCAGCGCAGCGCCCGCGATGCCGGCATGGCGATCGGCCTGATCGGCGACCTGGCGGTCGGCACCGACCCCACCGGCAGCCATGCCTGGACCCGGCAGAACGAGATGCTGCAGGGGTTTTCCGCCGGCGCCCCGCCCGACGTGTACAACGCGCTGGGGCAGAGCTGGGGCATCACGGTGTTTTCGCCGCGGGGCCTGCGCCGGCACGGCTACACCGGCTTCATCGAGATGCTGCGGGCCAACCTCGCGCATGTCGGCGGGCTGCGCATCGACCACGCGCTCGGGCTGGCGCGCGTCTGGCTGGTGCCTGAAGGCATGCCGCCGGAATCCGGCGCCTATCTGCGCTACCCGATGGACGACCTGCTGCGGCTGATCGCCCTCGAATCGTGGCGCCATCACGCGATCATCATCGGCGAGAACCTCGGCACGGTGCCGGACACCTTCAACACCACGCTGGCCGAGCGCGGCATGCTCGGCATCGACGTGCTGTGGTTCGAGCGCGCGCAGCCGGAGGGCGAAGCTGGCGGCAAGGGAAAAAAGGCGGACAAGACCGAGGAGGTGGACGAGGGGGACGAGGCGGACGCAGGCCCCGCGGCGTTCGTGCCGCCCGAGCGCTGGCCGACCAACGCGGTCGCGACCTCCACCACGCACGACCTGCCGACCATCGCCGGCTGGTGGGCGGGGCAGGACATCACGTGGCGCGCGCGCCTGGACCAGCTTGGCCCGGATGTCACCGAGGCCAGCGCGCGCGCCGAGCGCGCCCGCGACCGGCAGGCGCTTTGGCAGGCGCTGTGCGAGGCCGGGCTCGCCAAGGGCGAGGCGCCCGACCCCGACCGCGCGCCGGTGGCCACGATCCTTGCCTGGCTGTCGCGCACCCGCACGCCGCTGCGGCTGGTGCCCGTCGAGGACCTGCTGGCCGACGTCGAACAGCCCAACCTGCCGGGCACCACCAGCGGCCATCCGAACTGGCAGCGCCGGCTGCGCTTTGATGTACAGGCGCTGTTCAGCCAGCCGGGCGTGCAGCGGCGCATCGACGCGCTGCGCACGGGGCGTGCGCCGAAGGGCTGAGTCGCGGACGGCGTCCCCTGGCGCGCGGTTTGCATGGCACGGTCGAAACGATTGCGATCTGCAAACACAAGGTCTGACCGTGCGAACCGTACTCGTCGTGGACGACGATCCCGCCGTAGCCCATGCCATGGCCAGCGCCCTGAGCCGCGCGGGATTTACCGTCGAGTTGGCCGAAGATGGACTGGCCGGCTTCGATGCCGCACAGCGGCTGCACCCGTCGGTGGTTGTCACCGACTGGGTCATGCCGCGCGGCGACGGCGCCTTGCTGTGTCATCTGCTGCTCGGCGACGCGTCGCTAAGTCATACACCGATTGTCGTTTTCACCAGCATCCAGACGCTGCCCGAGGTGCCGAATCCGATCGTGCGCTACTGCCGCAAGCCCTGCGCGCCGGACACGCTGATCCGCACGATCGACGAACTGCTCGAACAGAGCTAGGCCGAGGCGCCAGCGCCCTGACGCCCTTGCCCCGAATCCGCTAACCGCGCTCGCCGGCCGCCGCGCCCTGCGCTTCGAGCAGCGCCAGCAGCCGGGTCTCGTCCATGCTCAGCGCCGCGACCGAGCGGCGGCACTGCACGCAGGCCGCCATGCTGTCGTTCATATAGGCGTCGACCACGGTCGGGTGGACATAGCACTGCCGGCATACCGCGACCGTATTGCGCAGCCGCCGGGCCACGATCTTGATCGTCGCGGCGACCGCGCGCTTGCGGGCAGCCTCCGACTCGGCCGCCGGCGCCTTGCGCAGTTCGGCCAGCGCATGGACGCTGCCGGCCCAGGTGCGGAAGTCCTTGGCGGTGAAGTCCTCGCCGGCCAGTTCGCGCAGGTACACGTTGACATCGTCGGAACCGACCTCGCGCAGCTGGCCGTCCTCGTCGCGGTACTTGAACAGATGCTGGCCCGGCAGGTCCGCGCAGGTGCGCACCAGCCGCGCGAGCTGGCGATCCTGCAGCGTCACGTCATGCTCGACGCCGCTCTTGCCGGTAAACAGGAAGCGCAGCCGGCTGCCGCGCACCTGCACATGGCGGCGGCGCAGCGTGGTCAGGCCGTAGGTGCGGTTCTGGCGCGCGTAGCGCCGGCTGCCGACCCGCACCAGCGTGGCGTCGAGCAGCAGCAGCACGGCGGCCAGCACCTTCTCGCGCGGAATGCCGTTGCGCTGCAGGTCGCGCCGCGCGCGCCGGCGCAGCCGCGGCAACGCGCGGCCGAATGCCAGCAGGCGGTCGTACTTGTTCTCGTCGCGCAGCGCGATCCAGGCCGGGTGGTAGCGGTACTGCTTGCGGCCGCGGGCGTCGCGGCCGGTGGCCTGGATATGGCCGCGCGGATCGGGACAGATCCAGACGTCCTGGTAGGCGGGGGGAATCGCCAGCGCATCGATGCGGGCGATGGTGTCGCGATCGCGGATGCGGGTGCCGTCGGGGGCGAAGTAGGCGAAGCGGCCGCGCAGCAGGCGCCGGGTAATGCCGGGCCCGGTGTCGTTGACATAGCGGACGCCGCGCGGCATTGCGTCGCGCGCCGCCGCGGTCGTTGCCGCGGCCGCTGCCGTGGTCCCTGCTGTCGTCCCTGCCGTCACGCTGTCGGCGGCTGGCGTCGAAGCGCGCATCGTGTCTCCCCTCTCCGCCCTTCCCCTCCGGCGCCGTGTCGAGCCGTCGTTGCGCCGTTGTCCGGGATGGCATTCCGACATTAGTCCGGGGCGGCGCCCGATGCATCCCGCCGCTAGCGCAATCGTTTGTAGGAAACGGACGACATCGACGCCGGTGTTCCCCCTCTCCCGCTGAGGGGAGAGGGCCGGGGAGAGGGCCGGGGAGAAGGCCGGGGAGAGGGTCGGGCAGAGGGAATCGGGCGGCAGGATGGCTGGCGACGTTGCGGATCGGCCGCCCTACGTCCCGCCCAACCCCTCTTCCGCCAGCGGGAGAGGGGAGCCGACCGCATCCCGCATCAGATCTAACCGTTTTCTACAAACTCACCAATAATTGGCAAGAACCGCCAGGGCGCCGATGCCCGTCTGGTCAAGCAAAACGCGCTTACCGACGGCAAGGTACGTCTCTTGCAGCTGTTTGCGGTTTTCCAACCGGAGGACCGCCATGCCGCAAGCCGCCCGGGCGCAGCTCACCGAAACCATGCCCCCAGACAGCCACGAGGACACTCGCACCGCGATGTCGGGCGCGACCATCCGCCGCGCCTTCCTCGATCACGTCTTCTATACGCAGGGCAAGCTGCCCGGCCTTGCCAGTCCCAACGACCTGTATCAGGCGCTCGCCCATACGGTGCGCGACCGGCTGGTGCAGCGCTGGATCAGTACGGCGGAGACCTATCTGGGCCAGCCTTCGCGCACGGTCGCCTATCTGTCGGCCGAATTTCTGCTGGGCCCCCACCTGGGCAACAACCTGGTCAATCTGGGCATCTTCGACGAGGTCAAGGAAACCATGGCCGAGCTCGGCCTGGATCTCGACACGGTGCTGGCACAGGAACTGGAGCCGGGCCTGGGCAACGGCGGCCTGGGCCGGCTGGCGGCCTGCTTCCTCGATTCGCTGGCGACGATGCAGATCCCCGCGCTCGGCTACGGCATTCGCTACGAGTACGGCATCTTCCATCAGTCGATCATCGACGGCATGCAGGTCGAGAGCACCGACACCTGGCTGCGCCACGGCAATCCGTGGGAGATCCAGCGCTCCGAATGGGCGGTCCAGGTCAAGCTGGGCGGCCAGACCGAGCACTACACCGACGATCGCGGCCACTACCGGGTGCGCTGGGTGCCGGCCAAGACGGTGGTCGGCGTGCCCTTCGACTCGCCGATCCTTGGCTATCGCGTCAACACGGTCAACACATTGCGGCTATGGCGGGCGGAGGCGACCGAGGCGTTCGACTTCGGCGTGTTCAATCGCGGCGACTATCTTGGCGCCGTCAGCAAGAAGGTGACCTCGGAGAACCTGACCAAGGTCCTCTACCCCAACGACGAGACCGAGCAAGGCAAGGAGCTGCGCCTGGAGCAGCAGTATTTCTTCGTGTCCTGTTCGTTGCAGGACATGCTGCGGCTGCTCGACGCGCATGGCATTCCCGTCACGCGGTTTCACGAGAAGTTCGCCGTGCAGCTGAACGACACCCATCCGGCCATCGGCATCGCCGAACTGATGCGGCTGCTGGTCGACGAGCACGATGTGGCCTGGGACGAAGCCTGGGAGATCACCCGCCGGGCCTTCGCCTATACCAACCACACGCTGCTTCCCGAAGCGCTGGAAATGTGGCCGCTGCCGCTGTTCCAGCGCACGCTGCCGCGCCATCTCGAAATCATCTACGAGATCAACGCGCGCTTTCTGCACGAGGTCCGGATCCGCTTCTTCGGCGACGAGTCGCAGCTGTCGCGCCTGTCGCTGATCGACGAACGCGGCCAGCGTCATGTGCGGATGGCGCATCTTGCCTGCGTCGGCAGCCATACCATCAACGGCGTGGCCGAGCTGCATTCGCGGCTGATGCGCGAGGACGTACTGAAGGACTTCTACGCCATGTGGCCGGAGAAGTTCACCAGCATCACCAACGGCGTCACACCGCGCCGCTGGCTGGCCCTGTCCAATCCCAGGCTGGCGCGGCTGGTGTGCGAGTCCATCGGCGATGGCTGGATCGGCGACCTGGACAAACTGCGCGAGCTGGAACCGTACGCCGACGACACCGGCTTTCGTGACCGGTGGCAGGCGGCGCGGCGCGAGAACAAGGAAGACCTGGCGCGGCTGGTGCGCGAGACCACCGGCGTCGTCGTGGATCCGGCGTCGATGTTCGACGTGATGGTCAAGCGCATCCACGAATACAAGCGCCAGCATCTGGCGGTGCTGCATATCGTCGCGCTGTACCACCGGATCAAGTCCGATCCGAACGCCGACATCGTGCCGCGCACCTTCCTGTTCGCCGGCAAGGCGGCCCCGGGCTACCACTACGCCAAGCTGATGATCCGGCTGATCACCTCCGTCGGCGACGTGATCAACCGCGACCCGCAGGTCCGCGACCGGCTCAAGGTGGTGTTCCTGCCGAACTTCAATGTGACCTATGGGCAGAAGATCTATCCGGCCGCCGACCTGTCCGAACAGATCTCGCTGGCGGGCAAGGAGGCGTCCGGCACCGGCAACATGAAGTTCGCGATGAACGGCGCGATCACGATCGGCACGATGGACGGCGCCAATATCGAACTGCGCGACGCGATCGGCGCCGATCACTTCTTCCCGTTCGGGCTCTCGGCCTCGGAGGTCTACGCGCTGAAGGCCGCCGGCTACCGGCCGGCCGCGTGCTACGAGAGCCATGCCGAGCTGCGCGCGGTGATCGACCTGATCGCCCAGGGGTTCTTCTCGCGCGGCGATCCGTCGGTGTTCCAGCCGATCTTCGGCGGACTGCTGCAACACGACCCCTACATGCTGCTGGCCGACTTCGCCTCCTATCTGCATTGCCAGCAGGACGTGTCCACTGCGTTCACCGACCAGACGCGCTGGCAGCGGATGTCGGTGCTGTCGTGCGCGCGCTCCGGGCGTTTTTCGTCCGATCGTGCGATTCGCGAGTATTGCGAGCGGATCTGGCGCGTCGAGCCGGTGCCGGTGCCGCTGCTGCATCGCGCCGCGATGAGCACCGCGGGCACCCGCCACAAGGGCAGCCCGGGCATGTAGTTCTTACACCGGCCGGCGGAGCCTTTACGCAGCGCTTGTTTCAACAGTTACGAACCAGTTACGCAAACCGTTGAACGCAAAGCCTTTGCGAAACTCACGCCACGCTGGCATGCCATTCGCATGGCTCCAACGCTTCACGCGCCGGGGCCTCGCGACAACGCTCCGCAAGTGAAGTGCAACAGCGGCGGTGCAGCCCGACCGCCGTCCCACCACCAGCGCATTCAGAATGGCGGAGATCAACTTGAACACGAACGTGCTATTCGTGGCGGCCGAGGCCATGCCCTTGGC
Organism: Cupriavidus sp. HPC(L); assembly: GCF_000307735.3. Lineage (NCBI taxonomy): Bacteria > Pseudomonadati > Pseudomonadota > Betaproteobacteria > Burkholderiales > Burkholderiaceae > Cupriavidus > Cupriavidus sp. HPC(L). Next base: position 12,239 of record NZ_AMPR02000023.1, read on the forward strand.
CAAGACAGGCGGCTTGGGAGATGTCGTCAGCGGGCTGGCCCGCGCCCTGCAGCAGCGGGGCCTCGATGTCACGATCTTGATGCCGGGCTATCCGCAGGCCCTGGCCGGCGCCGTGGGGCTGCGCAGCCTCGGCGCGTTGAAGCTTGCCGAGAGCGCGCCCGGGCTGGCGCTGGCACCCGGGCATAGCGCGATGCGGCTGATGCTCGGCCGAATGCCGGGAAGCAACGTGCAGGTCGCCCTGCTCGATTGCCCGTCGTTCTACGATCGCGCCGGCACGCCGTACACCGACCCGACCGGGCGCGACTTTGCCGACAACCCGCAGCGCTTCGCGGCGCTGGCGCATGCGGCCACCGCGATTGCCGCGGGCCGCACACCGTTGCCGATGCCCGCGGCCGTGCACGCGCACGACTGGCATGCCGGGCTGACGCCGCTGCTGATGCGCGCCGCCGGGCTCGACACGCCGAGCATCCTGACGATCCATAACCTGGCCTTCCAGGGCATTTTCCCGCTGTGCCTGGCGCGGCAGCTCGGCTTGCCGGACGACTGCCTGACCTCCGACGGCGTCGAGTTCTGGGGCAAGCTCAATTTCCTGAAGGCAGGCATCCGCTACGCCGACCGCGTTACCACGGTCAGCCACAACTATGCGCAGGAGATGCTGACGCCGCAGTTCGGCCACGGGCTGGAAGGACTGCTGCAGGCGCGGCGCGATGTGCTGGGCGCGATCCCGAACGGCATTGACACCGAGGACTGGGACCCGGCCAGCGACGATCTGCTGCCGCACTGCTATACGTCCAATTCGATGGCCGGCAAGCGCGCCTGCAAGGCGGCGCTGCAAAGCCGCTTCGGGCTGCCGGCCGATCCCGCCGCGCCGCTGGTCGCGATGGGCAGCCGGCTGACCCATCAGAAAATGGCCGATGTCGCGCTCGGTGCCATCGAACGCGCGCTGCAGGCCGACGACACCGTGCAGTTCGCGGTGCTCGGCTGCGGCGACGCCGCGATCGAGCGCGGCTTCGAGGCGCTGGCCGCGCGCTATCCCGAGCGCGTCGGCGTGTCGATCGGCTACCGCGAGGAAACGGCGCATCTGCTGCACGCGGGCGCCGACGTGCTGCTGCACGGCAGCCGCTTCGAGCCCTTTGGGCTGACCCCGGTCTATGCGATGCGCTACGGCACGGTGCCGGTCGCCTCGCGCGTCGGCGGCCTGGTCGATACCGTGCGCGACGCCGGCCACGGCTCGACCCCGCGGCCTGGCGCCACCGGCTTCCTGTTCGACGGCGAGACCGTCGAGGCGATGAGCGCGGCGATCGAGCGCGCGCTGCAATGGCTGCGGCGGCCGCGCGCGTGGAAGGTGCTGCAGCGCGCCGGCATGCAGTCGCTGTTCTGCTGGACCCGGCCGGCCGAGCAATACCTGTCGCTGTACAGCGCGCTGTCGCCTGCGCTGGCATCGGCGCTGGCGATGCAGCGCGCCACGCAGCGCGCAGCAGAGGTGGCGCAGGCCGAATCCGCGCAGCCGCAACGCGTCCCGCAGCGCGCGCCGCGCTCCACGCCGGCCATCGCTTCCGCGATGGCGCCGGTCATGGCGCCGGAGCCGGCGCCAGAACTGGCGATCCAGGCCTCGCCGTCGCGGCGGCGCAGCCGGAGCGCACGCGTCGACCGCGGCGCGGCTCCCGCGCAGGCCGGTGCGACTGCCAAC
>NZ_AMPR02000022.1:0-14132 GCF_000307735.3 Cupriavidus sp. HPC(L)
CCCCCCCCCCGGGGGGGGGGGGGGGGGGGGGGGGGGGGGTGGTTTCCCGCCGCCCGCCAGCAAACCTCAAGCCCCCGGAATCGGCATCGTCCTGACCATCTCCCACACCGCCGCCGCCGCCGGCGACAGCGAGCGGTCCTCGCGGCGGACCATCACGATGCGCCGCTGCTCCTGCGGCACCAGCGGCCGCCACACCAGGTTCGACGCGGCCGGCAGCGGCAGCGAGAACGACGGCAGCACCGACGCGCCGATGCCCGCCTGCACCATGCCGAACACGCTGGCCGAGTGGCCCAGCTCCTGCACGACGCGCGGCGTCACGCCGTGCATCGCGAATACGCGGTCGATCAGCGGGCGGCTGCCGGAGGCGAAATCCAGCAGCACCAGCGGTACGCCATCGAGCGCGGACCACGACACCGTGTCGCGTTTTGCCAACGGATCGTCGTCGCGGCAGACAAAGCAGAACGGATCGGTGCCCAGCGGCACGGTTTCCAGCCCTTCGCTGGCCAGCGGGTCGATCAGCACGCCGAAATCGACCGCGCCGGCGCGGATCTGCTCGAGCCCGTCCGCCTGCACGTTGTCGCGAACCGACAGCCGGACCTCCGGATATTGCCGCGCGCAGGCGGCCACATAGAGCGGCATCAGCCGCGCCGAGATCGTCGGCGCGCTGGCGATCACCACCCTGCCGCGGTAGCGCTCGCCCAGCTGCCGCGTCTCCTCCAGCGTGTCGTCAAGCTGGCCGAGCAGCCGTTCCAGCGCGGGCACCAGCGCCTGGCCGGCATCGGTCAGCACCACCTCGCGCGTGGTGCGGTCCAGCAGCCGCAATCCGAGCGCCTCTTCCAGCTCGGCCACGCCCCGGCTGACCGCCGGCTGGGTCAGTCCGACCGCGTCGGCGGCGCGGCTGAAACTGCCGTGCGAGGCCACCGCCAGGAAGACCCGCAACTGCCGCAACGTGTAATTCATGCGTCAACCATATCAATGAATACGACAAATGAATTTGCATTCTAGACAGGACTATCGTCCAATACCAGCGTTAACCCTGATTCCACCGTTTTCTGGCTATTCCTTGTTCTTTTAACCCCTTTCTTTAACCCATTCGTCCCGGCGCGCCGCTCCGGTGCGCTTCAGTCCACGCAGTCATGTCCTTCCTGCTGAATCCCTTCAAGAAACTCTACGATCTGATCGACGGCTTCGTGCTGATCATGCTGACCGCGATCGCTGTGGCGCTGGCCGCGCCGGAGCTCGGCACCGGCGACGGTCCGCTGCATCTCGGGCTGGTGACCAGCCTCGGCGTCGCGCTGGTGTTCTTCCTGCACGGTGCCGCGCTGTCGCGCGACAAGCTGGTCGCCGGCGCGAAGCACTGGCGCCTGCATACCTTCGTGCAGGTCTTCACCTACGTGGTGTTTCCGCTGATCGGCGCGGCGCTGATGTTCGGGCTGCGCGACCAGCTGCCGGCCGACCTGCTGCTGGGTGTGTTCTTCCTGTGCGCGCTGCCGTCGACGGTCTCGTCGTCGGTGGCGATGACGTCGATGGCGCGCGGCAACGTGCCCGGCGCGATCTTCAATGCGACCATCTCCGGGCTGATCGGCATGGCGCTGACCCCGCTGCTGATGGGCCTGGTGATCAGCGCCAGCGGCGCATCGATGCCGCTGGGCAAGGCGCTGACCGGCGTGGCGCTGCAGCTGCTGCTGCCGTTCGCGCTGGGCCAGCTGGCGCGCCCGGTGATCGGCGCCTGGCTGGGCCGGCACAAGGCCATCACCAGCAAGATCGACCGTGGCGTGATCGTGCTGATCGTCTACTCGTCGTTCTGCGACGCCACCGCCGAGGGCCTGTGGCACCAGTACAGCTGGCAGACCATCGCCGCCGTGATGGGGCTGGCCGCGGTGCTGCTGTTTGCGATCCTCGCCACCACAACCTTCGTCGCACGCCGGCTCGGCTTCGCGATCGAGGACGAGATCACCGCGGTGTTCTGCGGCTCGAAGAAGAGCCTGGCCAACGGCATCCCGATGGCCAAGATCCTGTTCGCCGGCCATCCGGCGCTGGGCCTGCTGGTGCTGCCGCTAATGGTCTACCACCAGCTGCAGCTGATCGTCTGCTCGGTGATGGCCTCGCGCTATGCCAACCGCGAGCAGATCGAAGGCGCGGTCGCCCGCGCGTGATGGCGTGACCGCGAGACCTGGCATCCGGGTCTCGCCCCGATGAAGAAAAGGCCGGCGATTTGCCGGCCTTTCTCGTTGCTGACTGCCGGCCCTTACACCGACGGGCTGCGCGACAGCGGCGGATTGCGCGCGAAATAGCCGCGAATGCCGCGCAGGATCGCGTTGGCCAGCTGCTCCTGGTGCGCCTCGTCGTTGAGCTTGCGCTCCTCTTCCGGGTTGCTGATGAAGGCGGTCTCGATCAGGATCGACGGGATATCGGGGGCCTTCAGCACGGCGAAGCCGGCCTGCTCGACATGGGCCTTGTGCAGCTGGTGCATGCCGCCGATCTCGGACAGCACCGCCTTGCCGACACGCAGGCTGTCGTTGATCTGCGCGGTGGTCGACAGATCCAGCAGCACGCGCGCGACCTGCGCGTCCTTGTTGTTCATGTTGGCGCCGCCGATCAGGTCGGCCGCGTTCTCCTTGTTGGCCAGCCAGCGCGCGGCCGAGCTCGACGCGCCCCGCTCGGACAGCGCGAACACCGAGGCGCCGCGCGCCTCCGGCTTGACGAAGGCGTCGGCGTGGATCGACACGAACAGGTCGGCCTTGACCCGGCGCGCCTTCTGCACGCGCACGTTCAGCGGCACGAAGAAGTCGGCGTCGCGCGTCATCATCGCCCGCATATTGGGCTGCGCATCGATCTTGGCGCGCAGGCGCTTGGCGATCTGCAGCACCACGTCCTTCTCGCGCGAACCGGCGGCGCCGATCGCGCCCGGGTCCTCGCCGCCATGGCCCGGATCGATCGCCACCGTCAGCAGCCGGCGCATCTTGAAGCGCGACGGCGCGGGATCGTCGGCCGGATCGTTCTTGCCGGGCTTGTCCTGCGCCAGCGGCGCCTGCGGCTGCGGCGGCTGGGTCGTCGGCGAGCCGGCGGGCGGCTTCGGTTTGGCAGCGGCCACCGGCGGATTGGCGGGCAAGGGCGGCGTGGCCGGCGTCTTCGCCTGGTCCTCGAACTGGCGCACCAGGGCGGCGATCGCGTCCTCTTCGCTGCTCGACGGGGCGCCGGCCACGCTGTCGGCGCTCTCGGTCGCCGGCGTCGACGCGAAGCGGCGCTGCTTGTCCTCGGTCTCGCGCACCAGCGTCCACAGCGGATCGGGCGGATTGACCGGATACAGGTCGAACACCAGCCGGTTGCGGTACTGGCCGATCGGCCCCAGCGTGAAGACCTGCGGCGAGATGTCTTCCTTCAGGTCGAACACCAGCCGGACCACGCGCGGCCGGTTCTGGCCGACGCGGACCGACTGGATATAGGGATCGTTGGGCGTAATCTTGGCGACCAGCTCGCGCAGCGTCGGCGACAGGTCCAGGCCATCGATATCGACGACCAGCCGATCGGGATTGCGCACCATCGTGTGGACCGCGGCGAGGCGCTCGTCCGATTCGATGGTCACGCGCGTATAGTCCTCGGCCGGCCAGACCCGTACCGCGACGATGCCGGCGCCGGCCGCGATCTGCGGACCCGCCAGCGTCAGCACGACCGTTCCGGCGCCGGCTTTGAGGCATTGCGCCAGCCATTTGCGGCGGGCGAGCAGCAGTTCGTCGGGGCGGTCGGTGGCGAGGCGCTTGATCAGCATGCGTGCAGCAGGAGAAGTCCGGTTGGAGTATAGGCCCGCAGGATCGCGACTCGCCGATCGGCGGCCTCATCGCTGGGCGAGGTGTCCGATTGGAGCAACAGGTGCAGGTCGGGTTCCCCAAGCAGCGACGCGGCCTTCTCCGGCCACTCGACCAGATTGAAGGCGGGCTCGGCAAAACAGTCGCGAAATCCCGCGTCGAGCCATTCCTCGGGATCGGCGAAGCGATAGAGATCGAAGTGATAGACGGTCAGCGGCGAACCGTCGGCGCGCGCGACCTGGTACGGCTCGCACAGCGTGTAGGTCGGGCTGCGGACCTTGCCCGCATGGCCGAGCGCGCGCAGCACCGCGCGCGACAGCGTGGTCTTGCCCGCGCCGAGATCGCCCGACAGCTGAACATGCACCGTCTGCGGGGGCAAGGCGCGCACCGCGCCGGCGAGCGCCGCGCCGAGGCGGTCGGTGGCCGCTTCGTCGGGCAGGATCACGGTGCGTTGTTCGAGCAGGGGCATTGCGTACAATTCAGGGATGATCGACCGAGCAGCACAGGCGCCTGACGCCGTTCTCAGCGGGACGCCAGCGGCGCAGCACGCCACCGGCGCGGATCCGCATGCGCTGGTCGCGCAGATTCGCGCCTGGGGCGCGGCGCTCGGCTTCGACGACGTGCGCGTCGCCGACGTGGACCTGGGCCATGCCGAAGCCGGTCTGCTCGAATGGCTGGCACAGGGTTGCCATGGCGACATGGATTATATGGCGAACCATGGGCTCAAGCGCGCGCGGCCGGCCGAACTGGTGCCCGGCACAGTGCGCGCGATCGTCGCGCGCATGCCTTATCTGCCCGCTTCCACCCATGACGAAGACGACGGCGATAGAGATGGCGATGCCAACGACTGGCGCGAGCGCGAGTTCGCGCGGCTGGCGCAGGTCGAGGACGGCGGCACCGCGGCCACGATCTCGCTGTACGCCCGCGGCCGCGACTATCACAAGGTCCTGCGCACGCGCCTGCAGCAGCTGGCAGGCCGCATCGAGACCGCGATCGGCCCGTTCGGCTATCGCGTCTTCACCGACTCGGCCCCGGTGATGGAAGTCGCGCTGGCCGGCCAGGGCGGCCTGGGCTGGCGCGGCAAACACACGCTGCTGCTGGACCGCGACGGCGGCTCGATGTTCTTCCTCGGCGAGATCCTGGTCGATCTGCCGCTGCCGGTCGACCCGCCCGCCTCCGCGCATTGCGGCCAGTGCCGCCGCTGCATCGACATCTGCCCGACCCAGGCCATCGTCGGCCCGTACCGGCTCGATGCGCGCCGCTGCATCTCGTACCTCACGATCGAGCACAAGGGCGCGATTCCCGAGGAACTGCGCGCGCCGATGGGCAATCGGGTCTACGGCTGCGACGACTGCCAGCTGGCCTGCCCGTGGAACAAGTTCGCGCACCGCGCGACGCTGCCCGACTTCGCCGTGCGCAACGGCTTCGACGCACCCGACATGGTCGAGCTGTTCGGCTGGAGCGAGGAAGAATTCAATCGGCGTCTCGAAGGCAGCCCGATCCGGCGCATCGGCCACGAGCGCTGGCTGCGCAATCTGGCCGTGGGGCTGGGCAATGCGCTGCGCGGGGCCGGCGCGCCGGCGCAGGCCGAGCGCATCCGCGCGGCCTTGCTGGCGCGCGCCGAACATCCGTCGGCGCTGGTGCGTGAGCACGTCGCCTGGGCGCTCGCGCAGCAGCAGCAGTAACAACAGCAGCAGCCAACCTAGCTGACCAGCGCCAGCCACAGCGGCGCGGTGAAGATGGCCGCCACCGTCATCACGGAAATCGCGGCGGCCACCATCGGGCCGTTGCCGCCCATGCGCACCGCGAGGATATAGGCGCTCGACGCGGTCGGCATCGCGGCATAGAGCACCGCGATCTGCAATTGCAGCGGCGACAGCGGCAGATGCCTGCCGACGGCCCAGGCGAAGGCCGGCATCGCCAGCAGCTTGACCCCGCTCCACCAGGCCACCGGCCCGACCGTGCCGACGGCGCCGCGCATCTGCAGGCCGGCGCCTACGGTCATCAAACCCAGCGCGGTCGAGGCCGAGCCCAGCCGGGCCAGCGTCATGCCGAGGACCTCGGGCGGATGCAGCCCGAGCAGGTTGGTGATCAGCCCGCCGGCGGTGGCCAGGATCAGCGGATTGCGCGCCAGTTCGCGCCACAGCCGCGCCTCGCCGTGCCGCGCCAGCGCCCACACCGCGGCCACATTGCACATCGGCACCACGCAGCCGACGATCACCGCCATCATCGCCAACCCTTCGCTGCCGCCGAGGCGCGATGCCAGCGCCAGCGCGATATACGAATTGAAGCGGAACGCGGTCTGCAGGCCCGAGGCGAAATCGACCGGATCGGGCCGCAGCACCCATTTGACCGCGTAGCCGGCGGCCATGCCGAACACCGTGGTCAGCACCGCCAGCCCGAGCATCGCCGACGTGGTCGAGAAATCGAATACCGCGCTGTTGGTCGCCTGCAGCAGCAGCGCGGGGAACAGCACGAAGTAGACCAGCCGTTCGACGCCGGACCAGAAGCCGCGATCGAACGAGGTATAGCGCACCAGCAGCCAGCCGATCAGGATCAGGCTGAAATCGGGCACCATCAGCAGGGCAGGCGACATCGGCGTCTTGTTGTTGTCGGGACGCGGGGGGCGCGTCGGAGGATGTCAGGAAGGTGGCAGGAACGATGGCCACAGCCCGCGCGGACCGCGTTCCAGCAGCGTGTCGAGGCGGCTCGGAGTGCGCCCTAGGGCAGATACGGATTGGTATTGTTTCAGAAAACCCGGAAGATGGCACGCTCCGGCATTTCCGTCGATCTCATTCCGCTTCCCATTCCGTCCTCGATGTACCGCCCCGCCATGCCTGCCCCCCGCCGCCCTTCCGCCCGCGCTCCGCTCGACCGGACCGCACGGACCGCACGCCGCCTGCGTCAGTGGCTGGCGATCTGCTGCGTGGCCGTGGCCGGCGCGCTGCCGATGGCGGCGAGCGCGATGGAGATCGAGGGCGTGCGGCTGGACGAGGCGACGCGCCTGGGCGGCAAGGAGCTGCAGCTGAACGGCGCGGGCCTGCGTTCGGTCTTCATCGTCAAGGGCTATGTGGCCGCGCTGTACCTGCCGGAGAAGGTGCGCAACGCCGCCGTGGTGCTCGGCGCCAAGGGCCCGAAGCGGCTGCAGATCCGGCCGCTGCGCGAGGTGGAATCGAGCACCTTCGTCAAGGCGCTGAACGAAGGCATGCGCGAGAACCACAACGAGGCGCAGCTGGAGAAGTTCGCCGATCGCCTGCACCAGCTGGAACAGGCGATGAACCAGGTCGGCACCGCGCGCAAGGGCGACGTGATCGACTTCGACTACACGCCGGACAGCGGCACGGTGATCGCCGTCAATGGCACGCCGCGCGGCAAACCGATCCCCGGCGAGGATTTCTACCAGGCCGTGCTGCGCATCTTCCTGGGCGAACGCCCGGTCGATCGCGATCTGAAGCGCGGCCTGCTCGGCGGCTGACGGGCCGCCGATGCATCGCGCCGGCGCGGCGGGCCCTACCGGGTCCCTGGCCGGCATTTTCAGTTCTGGACGGACACTCTCCGTCCGGCTTCACGACGGGAGACACGATCTCATGCAACGCAAGCACATTGCCCTGGCCCTGGGTCTGGCCGCCTTCGCCTCGCTGGCACAGGCACAGAGCAACTATCCGACCAAGCCGATCAAGCTGATCATTCCGTTCGCCCCGGGCGGCACCACCGACATCGTCGGCCGCGGCGCGGCCGACCAGATGAGCAAGATCCTGGGCCAGCCGGTGGTGGTCGAGAACCGCGCCGGTGGCGGCGGCTCGATCGGCGCCGACGCGATCGCCAAGGCGGCGCCGGACGGCTACACGATCGGCATCTCGACGGTGTCGACGATGGCGGTCAACCCGGCCTGCAATCCGAAGCTGTCGTACGACCCGATCAAGGACTTCAAGCCCATCACGAACCTGGCCAACGTCGCCAACGTGATCGCGGTCAACCCGAACTTCCCGGCCAAGGACTACAAGGAATTCCTGGCCACGCTGAAGGCCAACCCGGGCAAGTACTCGTACGCGTCGTCGGGCACCTGCGGCTTCGGCCACATGCTGGGCGAGCAGTTCAAGGTATCGACCAAGACCTTCATGGTCCATATCCCCTACCGCGGCGCGGGCCCGGCGCTGAACGACGTGCTGGCCGGCCAGGTGCCGATCATGGTCGACAACCTGCCCTCGTCGATGCCGCACATCAAGGCCGGCAAGCTGCGCCCGATCGTGGTGGCCGCCGAGAAGCGCCTGGACTCGCTGCCCAACGTGCCCACCTTCGGCGAAATGGGCCTGAAGGAGCCGAACGATCCGGCCTGGTACGGCCTGGTGGCGCCGGCCGGCACGCCCGACGACATCATCAAGAAGCTGAACGAGGCCGCCGTCAAGGCGCTGCAGGACAAGGGCTTCCGCGAACGCCTGATCGCCGCCGGCGCCGAGCCGTCGGGCAACTCGCCGGCGCAGCACGCCGCCGAGATCAAGAAGGAGTTCGATAAGATGCGCAACCTGGTCAAGGTGCAGAACATCAAGCTCGAACAGTGATGGTGCGGTAGTTTTCCTCTGGGAGTACTCCCTTCTCCCGCTTGCGGGAGAGGGGTTGGGGGAGAGTCGATCTGCCGTCGCCCTAGTACTCCCCTCTCCCGCGCGCGGGAGAGGGGTTGGGGGAGAGGGCAAGGCCGTCGATCTGCCGTCGCCGCTTCCGCGAGCTCTCACCCTCTCCCCGGCCCTCTCCCGCCAGCGCGAGAGGGAGCACCCCAAAAAAGCATCCGCAAACGCAGCCGCGCACTCGTCGCGGTTTTTTTTCGCCCGGCGCGCCCGACGCACTAGAATCCGGTATCCGGATCGACCGTTGTCCCGCCATGCATTCCCTTCCGAATCCGTCGACGGATTCTCCACCGGCCTCGCCTCAACCCGATCGCGACGCGAGGCTTGCCGCCCGCTTCGATGCCATCCTCGCCGCGCCGTTCGGCCGCGTCGGCGTGCGGGCGGACGCGCAGTGCGTCCACGCGATCCACTTCCTGCCCGAGCGTTTCGCCCTGCGCGGCTCCGACCTGCTTCCGATCCAGCAACTGGCGGCCCAGCTCGAGGCCTACTACGCCGATCCCGACGCGCCGCTCGACGTGCCGCTGGCCGGCACCGGCACCGATTTCCAGCGCCGTGTCTGGCAGGCGATCCGCGCGGTGCGCTGCGGGCGCACCGCGACCTATGGCGAACTGGCGGCCAATATCGGCGGCACCGCGCGTGCCGTGGGCCAGGCCTGCGGCGACAATCCCTTCCCGCTGGTGGTGCCCTGCCATCGGGTGGTCGGCGCCAAGGGCCTGGGCGGCTTTGCCCATCACGGCGAGGACGGCTTCCACCTCGAGGTCAAACGCTGGCTGCTGCGCCATGAGCGCGTGATGCTGCTGTGAGCGCGCGGCACGACAGCACCGCGGCGCTGGCGGAACAGCCCGCGCCGACCGGCGATCGCGATCCGCAGGTCGAAGCCGCCATCGCCGCGGACCTGACACTGGTCGACCGCTTCTGCGACGCGCTGTGGCTCGAGGATGGACTCGCGCGCAACACCATCGACGCCTACCGCCGCGATCTCGCGCTGCTGGCGCGCTGGCTGCGCGGCGAGCGCGGCGTGGCGCTGCTGGCGGCCGACGATGGCGCGCTGTCCGGCTACTTCGCCGCGCGCCATCCGGACACTCGGGCCTCGTCGGCGAACCGGCGGCTGGCGGTATTCCGGCGCTTTTACCGCTGGGCGTTGCGCGAGCATCTGATCCAGGCCGATCCCTGCCTGCTGCTGCGCGCCGCCAAGCAGCCGCCGCGCTTTCCGAAGACGCTGAGCGAGGCCCAGGTTGAGGCGCTGCTGCGCGCGCCGGACATCGACACGCCGCTCGGCCTGCGCGACCGCACGATGCTGGAGCTGATGTACGCCAGCGGCCTGCGCGTGTCCGAGCTGACGCAGATGAAGACCGTCGAGATCGGCCTGAACGAAGGCGTGGCGCGCGTGGTCAGCGGCAAGGGCAACAAGGAACGGCTGGTGCCGTTCGGCGCCGAGGCCGGCGTCTGGCTGCGCCGCTATCTGGCCAGCGCCCGTCCCGCGCTGCTCGGCCAGCGCGGCAGCGACGCGCTGTTCGTGACGCAGCGCGGCGAGGCGATGACGCGCCAGGCCTTCTGGTACCTGATCAAGCGCTATGCCCGGCAGGCCGAGATCCACGCCCCGCTGTCGCCGCATACGCTGCGCCATGCCTTTGCCACGCACCTGCTGAACCACGGCGCCGACCTGCGCGTGGTGCAGTTGCTGCTTGGCCATGCCGACATCTCGACCACGCAGATCTACACGCACGTCGCGCGCGAACGGCTGCGCGTCCTGCATCAGCAGCATCATCCGCGCGGCTGACCGCGCGAGCGAACTCCATGGCAAAGACCAGACATATCTCCGAAACGCCGGCCACGCAGATGCTGCGCCAGCATGGCATCGCCTTCGGCGAGCACCCATACGACTATGTCGAGCACGGCGGCACCGAGGAATCGGCGAAGCAGCTCGGCGTCGACGAGCATCACGTGGTCAAGACGCTGGTGATGGAAGACGACAAGGCACAGCCGCTGATCGTGCTGATGCATGGCGACCGCACCGTGTCGACCAAGAACCTGGCGCGGCAGATCGGCTGCAAGAGCGTGCAGCCGTGCAAGCCCGAGGTTGCGCAGCGCCACAGCGGCTACCTGGTCGGCGGCACCTCGCCGTTCGGCACGCGCAAGCGGATGCCGGTCTATGTCGAGGAGGGTGTGCTGGCGCTCGAGCGCATCTATATCAATGGCGGCCGGCGCGGCTATCTGGTCAGCATCGAGCCGGCCGTGCTGACCGCGCTGCTGGGCGCCAGGCCGGTGCAATGCGGGCTGGCGGAGGGCTGAACACCGCGGTGCCCTCTTCGGTGCCCTGGCCTGTGCCCTGGCCTGTGCGCTGGTTCATGCCCGGGTAATCACGGTCGTGAGCGTCACGCCGGCGCGCTACAATCGCGCCAGTTTTTTGCGACCGTTCCGGTCCTCCCCGCCTTTCCGCTGCCTTTTCGAACCCCGCCCATGGCCAATCTCGCCAATCTCGTCTTTGCCCTGCTCGCCTATCTGATCGGTTCGGTCTCCTTCGCTGTCGTGGTCAGCAAGACGATGGGGCTGCCCGATCCGCATTCCTATGGCTCGGGCAACCCGGGCGCGACCAATGTGCTGCGCACCGGCAACAAGAAGGCGGCGCTGCTGACGCTGCTCGGCGACGGGCTCAAGGGCTGGCTGGCGGTCTGGCTGGCGCAGCGCTTCGGGCCCGACTACGGCGTCGACCAGACGGGCATCGCGCTGGTCGCGGTGGCGGTATTCCTGGGCCACCTGTTCCCCGTGTTCCACCGTTTCGCGGGCGGCAAGGGCGTGGCGACCGCGGCCGGCATCCTGTTCGCGATCCATCCGTGGCTAGGCCTGGGCACGCTGGCGACCTGGCTGATCATCGCCTTCTTCTTCCGCTACTCGTCGCTGGCCGCGCTGGTGTCGGCCATCTTCGCGCCGTTCTTCTACGTGCTGATGTTCGGCGCCGACGGGATGGCTGCCGCGATCGTCGCGATCAGCGCGCTGCTGATCCTGCGCCATCGCCAGAACATCGCCAAGCTGCTGTCGGGCCAGGAAAGCCGCATCGGCGAAAAGAAAAAGCCGCAGCAGTAAGCTGCGGCTTTGCTTGTCGCCCCCGCGCAGGCGGGGACGACGGGGTATTCAGCCCGACAGCACGTCTTAAGCCGCCTTGGCCAGCTGCGCGAACGGGAACACCATCTCGACGCGCAGACCGCCCTCGGGCCGGTTGCCCAGCGTCAGGCGCCCACCGGACTGGCGCACCAGCCGGTCGACGATCGCCAGCCCCAGGCCCGAATGCGCATTGCCGCCGCGCGCCGGGTCCAGCCGCACGAATGGCAGCGTGACCTTGTCGAAGGCATCCTCCGGAATGCCGCTGCCCGCGTCCTCGACCACCAGCTGCCAGCCGTCCGCGACGCGCGCGGTGCGGATGCTGACCGGCGGCGCGCCGTAGTGGTAGGCATTGTCGACCAGGTTGCCGACGATGCGATCGAGCTGCGTGGCGATCATCCGGAAGCCCTCGCCGGCCTCCAGAGACAGGTCGACCGGCCGCTCCTGCTCGGCCAGCGACGCCGCCAGTTCCGCCATGCGGCGATCGACCGGCACCGGCCGCGCGGTCGGCTCGGCGCTCTGCGCGAAGGCCAGGAACTGCTCGACGATCGCCGACATCGACTCCACGTCGCGCGTGACGCCCGCCGCCGCCTTCGGATCGGCCAGCATCTCGGCGCGCAGCCGCAGCCGCGCCAGCGGCGTCTTCAGGTCGTGCGCGATGCCGGCCAGCATCGTGTTGCGCTCCTGGTCGATGCGCGCCAGGTCCGCCACCATCTTGTTGAAGCGCTCGATCAGCTGGCGCAGCTCCAGCGGGCCGCGCTCGCGCAGCGGCGTCACCGGCTGCTGGCGCGACAGCTGCCCGGCCGCATTGGCCATCTCGCGCACCGGCCGCTGGATCTGCCAGGCGATCAGCAGCGCGAACACGATCGCCACGCTGACCACCAGCATCGCGCCGGGAATCAGGCGGTTGTCCAGCGGCGGGTTATGGACCCACAGGATCGGCATCGCGATCCAGTCCTGGCGCGTCGGCAGCTTGATCCAGATGCGGGGCGTGTCCTCGTCCTCGATGCGCACCTGGGTGCCGGGCGGCAGCCGGCCGGAGAAACGCTCGACCAGCCGGCGCGAGCGGTCGGTCGGCGCGCGCGCATGTTCCTCGGCGCTGGCCTCGCCGGCGACTTCGACCAGGCTCGGCAGCTTCGCCGGCGGCCTGGCGTCGAGCGCGCGCTGGATGCTGTCGAGCTGGAACAGCATCTGCTCGACCGAATATTCCATGCGCTGTTCGCGCCGGTCCATGCGCAGGATCGCCAGCCACGAGAAATGGCTGATCACCAGCACCGCGGCGATCAGCAGCGCCATGCGGCCGAACAGGGTGTCGATGCGCAGCTTCATCAGGCGTCCAGGTCGGCCTGGACCGCTTCGTCCGGCACGAAGGTATAGCCGCGCCCGCGCACCGTCTGGATATAACGCGGCCGCTGCGCGTCCTCGTCGAGCAGCCGGCGCAGGCGCCAGATCTGCACGTCGATGCCGCGGTCGCTGACGCCGCTGGCCGCGCCATACATCAGTTCGACGATGCGCTCGCGCGACAGCACCTCGAGCGGATGCATCAGCAGCAGCTTCAGCAGCGCGAATTCGGTGTCGCTGATCGGCAGCGCCTGGCCGGACCGCACCAGCGTGCGCTGGCGGAAATCGACCTTGAACGGGCCGAAGGTCACGCTGTCACGGTCCTCGGGCGCCGCCGCCGGACGCGCCAGCTTGCGGCGCAGCACCGCGTTGATGCGGGCCAGCAGCTCGCGCGGCGAGAACGGCTTGCCCAGGTAGTCGTCGGCGCCGATCTCCAGGCCGACGATGCGGTCGATCTCGTCGCTGCGCGCGGTCAGCAGGATCACCGGGATATCGTCGTTGCGGGCGCGCAGCTTGCGCAGCGCGGTCAGGCCATCGACCTTGGGCATCATCAGGTCGAGCACGATCAGCGCGGGACGCTCGCGCTCGAGGCGGGCCTGCAGTCCGTCGCCGTCGTGCAGCACGGAAACGGCGAAGCCTTGCTGGGTCAGGTATTCGCGCAGCAAGTCGCGCAAGTCGGGATCGTCGTCGACGACCAGGATCTGGGTGGGCTGATTGGATCGCATAGCCGGATGATAAACAGGCACGCCGGCCGGGCCGCCGCAATGTTGTTTCGGCAAGTTACACCGGGGGCGCTGGTAATTATCTGTAATAAAGCCCTTCCGTGCCGACATAGGTCTGCCCCGCCTCACGCCGTATCCTTGCCACGTCGCCGCAGGTGGGCCCCGCTCCGCATCCGGAGCCGGCCCTGACCGTTGCGGCATACTTCTGCGTCTTTCCATCGAACAGAAGGGCCGCGCACCCGTTGCCTGCGCAGGCCCCGCTCCAGGACCGTTTCCGGACCGCATCAGGACCGCATCAGGACCCATTGCATGGCCAATCCCGACCCCAATCCGCCCGCCAAACCCAAGACTCACGGCGAGGATCACCCGATCGATGCCTCCACCGAGGCACCCGCCGGCCGGCCCGCTGACCGGCCAGAGTCCGGCCCCGACCGCCGCCCCGGCCCCATTCCGCCCGCCGCCCTCGCCCCTTCGCGAGGCCGGCGCGGCGTCTGGATCGCGGGCCTGCTGGTGCTGCTGCTGGCCGGCGGCGGCTGGTACTG
>NZ_AMPR02000021.1:0-14119 GCF_000307735.3 Cupriavidus sp. HPC(L)
GTGCGGGCGGGGCGGAGACGCCGCTGCGGTCCAGCCCTGCGACCAGCGCGCCGTCTGCCGCGCCACGCGCCCCTTCGGAGTCGGGGTCGAAGCGGCCATCGCGAAGCCCCTCGCTGAAGACGTCATGGGCGCGCGCGCTCACGATGGCGGCGGAAACGTTGCCGCGGGCGCCCTCCGTGAACGGATTGAGCGAGCCCTGGCGCAGCCCTTGCGAGAACACGTCGTGCATGCGCGCCGCGGTGCCGACCGGGGCGCTGTCGATCGGCGCGGCGTGCGCGCCTTGCAGCGAAAGGCCGACCACCAGCGAGACGGCGGCGGGGACGAAGATGCGGGTGAACTGGGAAATCATGATGTCGCTCCTGATGACGGGTCTGAAT
This sequence comes from Cupriavidus sp. HPC(L), assembly GCF_000307735.3. Taxonomy (NCBI): domain Bacteria; kingdom Pseudomonadati; phylum Pseudomonadota; class Betaproteobacteria; order Burkholderiales; family Burkholderiaceae; genus Cupriavidus; species Cupriavidus sp. HPC(L). The sequence continues at coordinate 378 of NZ_AMPR02000021.1, forward strand.
CGGTTCGCACTGGGCGGTGGCTGCGGCGCGTTCCCCGGTGTGGGGGGCGATGCAGCCGCCGTTGAGACCAATGTAGGAGGGCGGCGACAGTGGCACTAGGGCGTCCAATGCCGTCTCAGAAGCAACCAGAAGTTGGCAGTGGGGGCGAAACGTCAGGAGGCCAGCCCGACCAGCCTGGATAGCGACTGCTCAGCGCCGCGGCTCGCCTCGACCACGAAATCGATGAATCGACGGACGCGCGCCGGCATTTGCGTGCGATGGGGAAAATACATGTACAGGCCGACGTTGCTGCTGGTGTAGTCGGTCAGGATCGGCTTGAGACGGCCACGGACCAGATCGTCGTGGACCATGTAGGCGAGCAGCTGGCCGATGCCGATGCCGGCGCGCACCGCTTCGACCTCGGTGTCCAGGTCGTTGAAGCTGGCGACCGTCGGCACTTCCTGGTAGACCAGATTGCCATCCACCTGCAGCTCCCATGGCACCATGCGACCGGTCGAGGCGCGACGAAAGCCGGTGCACCGGTGTTGCAGCAGCGCCTCGGGCGTGGCCGGCTCGCCGTGGCGCGCCAGGTATTCGGGCGACGCGCAGATGATCAACGGCACATCGCACAGCCGCCGTGCCACCAGGTTCTGGCCCGGGCTGGTACCGACGCGAAAGCCGACATCGATGCGGGATTCGACCAGGTCGGTGAAGAGGTCGGTCAGCACCACGTCGAAGACGATGCCCGGATACCGTTCCCGAAAGCCGTGCATCAGCGGCACCAGCACGCGGCTACCCAGCGATGGCGGCGCGGTCAGCCGGATCGTGCCGTCGTCCTCGCTCCTGCTGCTGCGGATCTGCTCGAGTGCCTCGTCGAGCTGGCGCATGCCCGGCGCCGCCAGCTCGAACAGCCGCGCACCTTCGGTCGTCAGGCTCAGCTTGCGCGTGGTCCGGTGCAGCAGGCGGACGCCGAGGTCGGACTCCAACGTGCGCACGGCCTTGCTGACGGCCTGCGGCGTGACGCCGGCCTCCACCGCCGCACGGCGGAAGCTGCCGGCGCGCACCACGCCGATAAACAGGGTAAGGACACGGGCCTTGTCCATGATCGGCAACCAATGGTTGAGAGTGCCGCCATCATAACGCCGACCCGTTACCCAAGGCAGGCGGGCCCGTCGCGCTGCGCGCTAGAACCCCAGCGGATAACCGTCCTTGCGATGATCCGACGCCGCGGCATACCCCTGTGGCAGCCGCATCGCCATCTGTGCGCCGCCAAATTCGAGGCTGTCGGCCGGCGCCACCTGAACCGCATGGCCCATCGCACGCAGTGCCTGCACCGTTTCCGCCGGGCAGTGCGCCTCCACCGCGACGCCCGCGTTGTCGTCCATCACCCGCCAGCGCGGCGCGTCGCAGGCGACCTGCGGGTTCTGGTGGAAGTCCGCCAGCCGGCTCGTCATCTGCACGTGGCCCTGCGCCTGCATCGAGCCGCCCATTACGCCGAAGGCTGCCAGCGGCGCGCCCTGGCGCATCAGGAAGCCCGGAATGATCGTATGGAAGGGGCGCTTGCCGGGTGCGACCTGGTTCGGATGTCCGGGCTGCAGCGTGAAGCCCCAGCCGCGGTTGTGCAGCGCGATGCCGGTACCGGGTACCACCACGCCGGAGCCGAAGCCCTTGAAGTTGGACTGGATGAACGACACCATCATGCCGCTCTGATCGGCCGCGGTCAGATAGACGGTGCCGCCGCTGTGCGGCTTGCCGGGGCCCGGATAGCTCGCCCTGGCGGGATCGATGGCGCGGGCGCGCTCGCTCAGATAGCCGGGATCGAGCAGGTCGCGCGCGGTGACCGTGCGCATCGCGTCGGCGTCCGCCACATAGGCGTGCAGATCCGCGAACGCCAGCTTCATCGCTTCGATCTGCAGGTGCATGGTCCGGGCCGAATCGACGCCGCCAGACGCCACGTCCCATTGGTCGAGCATGCCCAGCGCCATCAAGGCACCGATGCCCTGTCCGTTCGGACCGATCTCGTGCAGCGTCAGATCGCGGTAGCGCATCTGGATCGGCTCGACCCAGTCGGTTCGATGCGCGGCGAGATCGGCTTCATCGATGCGGCCGCCGGTGGCGCGCGCATGCGCGGCGATGCGCGCGGCCAGTTCGCCGTGATAGAAGTCTTCGCCGCCGCTGCGGGCGATGCGCTCGAGCGTGTCGGCCTGGCCGGGGCAGACGAAGCGTTCTCCCGGCAGCGGCGCGCGGCCGCGCGGCGCGAACGCTTCGGCAAAGCCCGGCTGGCTTTCCAGCACCGGGATCTGGGACTGCCATTGGCGGTGGACCGTAGGCGAGACCACGAAGCCGTTGCGCGCGTATTCGAGCGCCGGCTCGAACAGATCCTCGAACGGCAACGAGCCGAACTTGTCCCAGGCGGTGCGCCAGCCGGACACCACGCCGGGCACCGTCACGCTGTCCCAGCCCTTGAACGGCATCGCGTCGTAGCGGGAAAAGGACTCGGGCGTCCACGCCCGCGGTGCGCGGCCCGACGCGTTCAGGCCATGCAGCTTGTTGCCGTCCCAGATCAGCGCAAAGGCGTCGCCGCCGATGCCGTTCATGCAGGGCTCGACCACGGTCAGCGCGATCGCGGTGGCCAGCGCGGCATCGACGGCGTTGCCGCCGCGCGCGAGCATGCGCAGCCCGGCGGCCGCAGCCAGCGGCTGCGAGGTGGCCACCACGTTGTCGGCCAGCACGGGCGCGCGCTGCGAGCGGTAGGGGAAGTTCAGGAAGGAAGTCATCGGATGTGCAATGGAAGCGATCGGGGAACGGGCGCTGGGCATTTGCCCGAGCGCCCGCGGCGGCGTGCGGCGTTCGGGCGTCAGTCGATCCTGACCTTCGCCGCCTGGGCGACCTTGCTCCAGGTCCGCATTTCCTCGCCGATCATCCGAGCGAAGGCGTCGCTCGGCGTGAATTGCACCTGCACGCCCTGCGTTTCGAGCGATTGCACCAGGTCGGGCATCGTCAGCGCGGCCTTGGTGGCGGCGGCCAGCTTCTGCACCACGGCGGGCGGTGTGCCCTTTGGCGCCACCAGGCCGAACAGGTTGTTGACCCCGAAGTCGCGGATGCCTGCCTCCGCCATGGTCGGCGCGTCCGGCAGCGAGCCGACGCGGCGCTCGGAGGCCACCGCCAGCAGCCTCAGCTTGCCGGATCTGACGTGCGGCAGCGCGGAAGGGATGCTGTCGAACATCATGGCCGAGCGGCCCGCCATCAGGTCCGGCAGCGCGAATGCACTTCCCTTGTACGGCACGTGCACCACGTCGACGCCCGTGCGCAGCCGGAACAGTTCGGACTCCAGATGCGACAGCGTGCCGTTGCCCTGCGAGGCGAAGTTGTACTTGCCGGGCGCGCCTTGCAGATACTTGACCAGGTCCGGCACGGTCCTGACCGGCAGCGTCGCGGGCACCACCAGGATGTGCGGCACGTTGCCGATGCCGGCGATCGGCACGAAGTCCCTGGCGAGGTCGGCGGGCTGGCTCGAATAGGTGGCGGCGGCGATCGCCGCATTGCTGACGGCGGCAAGGTACAGCGTGTAGCCATCGGGCGCCGCCTTGGCGGCATAGGCGAGGCCGATCGCGCCGCCCGCGCCCGGCCGGTTCTCGACCACCACCGGCTGCTGCAACTGCTGGGACAGGCGTTGGCCGACCGCGCGCGCCAGCACATCGGTGGCGCCGGCGGGCGGGAATGACAGCACCAGCTGGATCGGACGATCCGGGTACTCGGCAAGCGCTGCGGGTGCGCCGGCAGCGGCGGCCATTGCCACTGCCGCCACGGCGGCGAGCCGCAGCGCCTGGCGGCGGGCGGTGTTCAGGATGGTGCGCGGATGCGCCGTGGCGGTGCGCGCGGGGTGAAGCAATTGCATGACCATGATGTCGACGACTCCGTGATGGCTGCCTCAACGGCGTGCCGCCATGGCGGCGTTGCCGGGGAGGGGCCGGGATGGCGAATCTGGCGCGGTCCGCTTGTCGCGCGGCTCCGGGCGCCTGTCATGCCGCGTCCACGGCCGGGCCGCGGACTGCGCTGATGGGAATGGCCGATTCTAGGCACGGTCCGTGCGTCAGCGGATGCGGATCGGCCATGGCGTCATGCGGAAACGGAATAAGGCGCCAGCGGCCGCACTGCCGTGCCCCCGCGACGAGGCCGGCACGCATCTGACGGAAGACGACCATGCAGTTGAAGTGGATCGAGGACCTGCTCGTGCTGGAGCGCACGCGCAGCTTTTCGCGCGGCGCGGAGTTGCGCCATATCACCCAGTCGGCGCTGTCGCGCCGCATTCGCTCGCTCGAGCAGTGGGCCGGGGCAGAGCTGGTCGACCGCAATACCTATCCGCTGGCGTTGACGCGGGCGGGCGCGGCCTTCTGCGCGACGGCGCGCGACGCGTGCGAGCGGCTGCTCGAAGCGCGCGCGGCGCTGCGGCGCGAGGCCACGATGCCGGACAAGGGCATCGAGATCGCGGCTGGCCACACCTTGTCGCTGACGTTCCTGCCGGACTGGCTAAGGCAGTGCCGGCAGCGTGCGGGCACCTTCCATGCGCGCGTGGTCGCCGCCAACGTGCTGGACGCCGTGGTGGCGTTGTCCGAGGGCCATTGCGATCTGATGCTGGGCTACAACCATCCGCGCGTGCCGGTGTCGCTGGACAGCGAGCGCTTCCGCAGTCTGACGGTGGGCAGCGACCTGCTGATGCCGGTATCGGTGCCTACCTCGCGCGGCGCGCCGGTCTATTCGCTTGCCGAGCGCAATGGCAAGACGCCGAGCCCGGCACCGTTCCTCGCCTATACCGCCAACACCACGCTCGGCCGCGTGGTCGAGTCGATTCTCGAACAGAAGCAGGCGCATCGCCGGCTGGTGCGCTGTTACGAAGCCGATATGGCGATGCTGCTGCTGAAGATGGCCAGCGAAGGGCACGGCGTGGCCTGGTTGCCGCACAGCACCGTCGCGCAGGCGCTGGCGGCGGGCACGCTGGTGCCGGCCGGTGACGACAGCTGGTGCTCGCCGCTGCAGATCTGCGCCTACCGCTCGGCGCAAAGCGCCAATCCGACCTTGCACGCGCTATGGCGCATGCTGGCGGGCGAGCATGCCGACGCGCCGGCTCGGCAGGCGGCGCAGTTCGCGTAACGACGAGCGCTCGGACCCCGGCTCAGATCCCGATGAACTGCGCAAACTCCTCGACCGGCGCCCGCTGCGCCACCAGCCGATTGGCCGCAGCGTCCGGGTCGGCGTAGCCGATCGCCATGCCGGTGAACAACATGCGTTCGGGCGGCGTTCCGAGGAAGCGGCGCATCGTTTCCGGATACATCGCCCAGCATTCCTGCGGGCAGCTGTCCAGGCCCGCTTCGCGCAGCAGCAGCATCACGTTCTGCAGATACATGCCGAGGTCCGACCATTGCGGCGGGCCCATGCGGCGGTCCACCGTGCAGAACAGCGCCAGCGGCGCGCCGAAGAACTGGAAGTTGCGCGCGAACTGCTGGCGGCGCGCGGCCTTGTCCTCGCGCGGGATGCCGAGATGGCCGTACAGGTCCTCGCCGACCTGGAAGCGCCGCTCGCGATAGGGTGACACCAGCTCGGGCGGATAGATGTGGTATTCGGCGGGCTCGCCCTTCGGTTCGTCGACCACGCGCTGGCGCATGATGGCCTTCAGCTCGTCCAGCGGCGCGCCGCCGACGACCTGGATATGCCAGGGCTGCAGATTGCCACCGGACGGGGCGCGCGCGGCCTTGTCGACGATCTCGCGGATCAGCTGCGGCGGCACCGGCTTGTCGAGAAAGCCGCGGATCGAGCGGCGCGTGGCAATGGCTTCGCTGACGTTCATGGTCTCCTCTCGTACCTGGTCTGGCGCGGAATGCGCGTTCGCGGCGCCGGGCGTGGCGTGGTAACTTGGCGTCCGACGATACCACGACAACAGGAGACAGGCATGGCGGGTCCGCTGCATGGACTGAAGGTGGTGGAGATGGTCGGCCTCGGGCCGGGGCCGTTCTGCGCGATGATGCTGGCCGATATGGGGGCCGAGGTGATTCGCATCGACCGGCCCGATCGCGGGGCGGGCGTGCTGCCCGAAGACGTCCGCTTCGACGTGACCGCACGCGGCCGGCGCTCGCTGGCGATCGACCTGAAGCAGCCGGGCGCCGCGGAGACCGTGCTGCGGCTGATCGAACGGGCCGACGTGCTGATCGAGGGCTTCCGGCCCGGCGTGATGGAGCGGCTGGGCCTGGGGCCGGACGTCTGCCTGGCGCGCAACGCGCGGCTGGTCTATGGCCGCATGACTGGCTGGGGCCAGCACGGCCCGCTGGCGCAGGCAGCCGGACACGACATCAACTACATCGCCATCACCGGCGCGCTGCATGCGATCGGCCTGCCCGACGAAGCGCCGGTCGTGCCGCTGAACTACATCGGCGATTTCGGCGGCGGCGCGATGATGCTGGCCTTCGGCGTGGTCTGCGCGGTGCTGGAGAGCCAGCGCAGCGGCAAGGGGCAGGTGGTCGATGCCGCGATGACGGATGGCGCCGCGCTGCTGTCGGCGATGATGTACGGCTTCAAGGCGGCCGGACGCTGGAGCAACCGGCGCGGCGAGAACCTGCTCGACGGCGGCGCGCCGTACTACGGTACCTATGCCTGCGCGGACGGCAAGTATGTCGCGATCGGCGCGCTCGAGCCGCAGTTCTATCGCCGGCTGATCGAGCTGTGCGGCATCGAGGACCCCGCCTTCGCGAAGCAGGGCGATCCGCGCGACTGGCCGCAACTGAAGCAACGGCTGGCCGAGGTGTTCCGCACGCGCACGCGCGACCAGTGGTGCGCGCTGATGGAAGGCAGCGATGCGTGTTTCGCGCCGGTACTCGACTGGGACGAGGCCCCGGTCCACGCGCACAACCGCGCGCGCGACACCTTCGTCGACATCGATGGCGTCATCCATCCGGCGCCGGCGCCGCGCTTTTCGCGCACGGCGGCGGACAAGCCCACCCCCGCGTCGCCGCCCGGTGCCGACACCGAGGCGGTGCTGCGCGACTGGGGCTTCGCGGCGCAAGAGATTGCCGCGCTGAAGGGCGACGGCGTGATCTGATCCAGCCAGGCCGGCGAGCCTCTGCCGGCGACCGGCCTCACTGTCCCGGCAGCGCCACCCCGAGATCGCCGGCCACCCTGGCCAGATTGCGCCAGATCGCGGGATTGACGTCCAGTTCGTCGCCGGTGCGGGCGCGGTGGTCGGCCTCGTACTCGCCCGGGTACTGCACGCGGTCGAAGCCCGGCGCGGGCGGTGTCTCGTGCAGATAGCGGATGAACGATTCGACCTCGGTGCTCTGCCATTGCAGGCCCAGATCGAGCTGCGGATCGATCAGCACCGCGAACATGTTGTTGGTGGCCACGCCGCCGCGCGGATTGTTCGGTTGAATGGTGCCGCCGCCCGACAGCACGCCGGCCAGCAGTTCGGCGACCACGCCGAGCGCGTAACCCTTGTGGCCGCCGAAGGGCAGCAGCGCGCCGGGCGGATCGGCGAAGATCGCGCCGGCGTCGGTGGTCGGCGCGCCCCTCGCATCGATGACGCTGCGCTCCGGGGCCGGCTCGCCTTTTTCGGACAGCACGCGGGCCTTGTTGATCGCGATGGCGCTGGTGGCGATGTCCATCACCAGCGGCGGGCGCCCGTTCGGCATCGGCCCGGCGAAACAGAGCGGATTGGTCGTCAGCCGCGCAACCCGGCCGCCATAGGGCGCGACGGCCGGCGGCCGGTTGATGACGTTGGTGAAGCTGAGCAGCACCATGCGCGCCTGCGCCGCCATCTCGCCGTAATAGCCCATGCGGCCCAGATGGTGCGAGTGCCGCAGCGTGAAGATGCAATGGCCATGTTCGCGCGTGCGTTCGATGGCGGCCTGCATCACGCGCTTGCCGACATGCTGGCCGAAGCCGCCGTTGCCGTCGAACACCATCAACGTGCCGCGGTCCAGCGCGCAGCTGGCGCGGCCCGATGGGTTGACGCTGCCGCCTTCGACCGAAGCGCGATACTGCGGCAGCATCGACAGCCCGTGGCTGGCATAGCCGCAGCGGTCGGACTCGACCAGGTGCTCGGCGACATCGTCGGCGATATCGTCGGGCACATTCAGCGCCACCAGAATGTCCCGCGCCAGCCGATGCGCGTCCTGCAGGGTGATCTTCATGTCGGACTCCTCGTACTGCGAGGCGCTGATCCCCGGATCCGTCCTCAGATCCAGCCGAGCCAGCGCCAGTAGGTCGCCGCGAACAGCAGCATCATCGCGTAGCCGACCAGCGTGACCGGAACGCCGATGCGCGCGAACTGGCGGCCGTTGAAGGTATCGGTGCCCAGGCACACCATGTTCTGCGGCGCATTGATCGGCAGGATGAAGCCGAAGCTCATCGTGAAGCCGAGCAGCATCGTGATGCCGACCTTGTCGATGTCGCCCGGCAGCGTCTGCAGCACCGAGATCAGGATCGGCAGCATCGCCGCCGTCAGCGCCGTGGCGCTGGCAAAGCCGAGGTGGATCACGATCAGGAAGGCGGCGAGGATCGCGAACACCGCGATCGGACCCTGCGTCGCCAGGCCCGAATTGGCGACCACGAACTTGCCGAGCCATTGCCCGGCCTGCGTGGTCAGCAGCGCGGTGCCCAGGCTGATGCCGACGCCGAACACGATCAGCGTGCCCCACGGCGTGCGTTGCTGCATCGTCTTCCAGTCCATCACGCCGACGCGCGGCAGCATCAGGATCACCAGGCCGACGAAGGTCACGGTGGCGGTGTCGAAGCCGTGCAGCTTGCCCTCGGTGGCCCACGCCAGCAGCAGCCCGATCGATACCGCGGCGAGGCGCTTCTGCGGGCCGCTCATCGGTCCCAGTCCCGCCAGTTCGCGCTGCACGGCTTCCTTGCCGCCGGGAATCGCCTCGGTCTCCGGCGGCAGCAGCCAGCGCACCAGCAGATACAGCACCACCGACATCGCGAGCGCCCACGGCGCGCCGGCGATCAGCCATTGCAGCCAGGTCACGCGCTCACCCAGCAGCTTGTCCATGAAGCCGACCGCGAGCAGGTTCTGCGCGGCGGCGGTCTGGATGCCGACATTCCAGATGCTGGTGGCCTGCGCCACGGTGATCATGATGCCGGCCGCGATATTGGAGCGCTTGTCCACGCCGAAGGCCGCGATGACCCCCATCATGATCGGCACCACGCAGGCGCTGCGGGCGGTGGCGCTCGGCACCACCAGCGACAGCGCGATGGTGACCGCGATGGTGCCGGCCAGGATGCGGCGCGTGCTGGTGCCGATCGCCGACAGCGTGACCAGCGCGATGCGGCGGTCCAGTCCGGTCACCGTCATCGCCGCCGAGATGAACAGCGCGGCGGCGACCAGCGCCAGCGCCGTATTGGCGAAGCCCGCCAGCGCCATGCCGAGCGCGCGCGAGGTGCCATAGAGCGTATTGGGGTCGCCGACCGTGGGCGCGAGGCCGATCAGCGCGGCCATCAGCGAGGTGATCATGATCGCGCTGGTCTCGTACGACACCGCCTCGCTGATCCACACGACTACCGCGAAGGCGAGGATCGCGAGCATCCGGTGTCCGGCCAGCGGCAGGTCGGCGGGGGTGGGCAGTGCCAGCACGCCGATCAGCACCAGCACCGCGACGAACAGCCCCCAGGGCGGCCGCCTGCTGGCGGTAGCAGGACTGGCGGCGCTTGCCGCGCAGGCCGGTCCAGCCGGTGCAGCCGATGGGGCCGATGCAGCCGATGGGGCCGGTGCTGCCGGTGCAGCCGGCGTGGAAGGCGGGGATGACGCGTTGCTGTGCAAGTCGCTCATTGCCGTTTCCCTGGATGACGGCAGCGGCCGTGCAGGGCCGCCGGCACGAAACGGGTCGATTATCTGCCCGCCTCGCCGCGATTGTCGAGCGCGGCGGCGACGGTCATTGCGCCAGGTCAAGCGTCTTGCTTGCCGGGCACGGATCTGCGGCCGATGACGCCGGCGCGCCACGCCGGAACCGCTGCGAACATCTATATTGGTCTCGTGGCCCGGCCGATTCGTGCTTCGCCGCGGCCACAACATGCCGCCGCGCCATGCCCCAGGAGATCGACATGCAGGTGCTGATTCGCGGCCTGCGCCGCGATATCACCGAACAGCGTCTGCGCGACAAGTTCGCGCCCTATGCGCCGGTGCGGTCGGTGGAAATCATGCGCGATGGCGATCCGGAGCAGCCATGGGCATGGCTGGACTTCGACATGGACTTCTTCGCGGCGCTGGGATTGCTGCGCCAGTTCGACGGGCAGTACTTCGACGGCGGCGTGATGCGGCTGCATCTGGTCGCGCACCAGAGCGGCGACTGAGTCTGGATTGGTGCGCGGCCGCCCGGGCGCCGGCGTATCAGGCCCGCCGACCGCTGCGCCACGGCGGCCGCGGTCCCAGCGCCTTGCGCAACATCTCGACGAACAGCCGCGTGCGCATCGACGCCACCCGCGATTGCGGCACCAGCGCCACCACGTCCGCGTCGGGCAGCCGGTAGCCGGGCAGCAGCGCAACGAGCCTGCCCGAGGCGAGGCTGTCGGCCACATCCCATTCCGATCGCGCCATGATGCCCTTGCCGGCCAGGCACCACTGGTGGACGACGTCGCCGTCGTTGCTCTCCATCGTCGGACGCACGCGCACCGTGTGTTCGCGGGCATTGTCCCCATCGGCGTTCTTGCGGGCGTTCCTGCTTCCGCCCTTGGCCGTGTCCTTGCCGTCGCGGCCGGCGAAGCGCCATAGCGTCACGTCCTCGTCGTTCTCGCGCAGCACCAGGCAGGCGTGCCGCACCAGATCGGCGGGATGCAGCAGCGGCGGCGCCTTGGCCAGGTACTCGGGCGCGGCGCACAGAAGACGGCGGTTCGGCGCGATCCGGTGCGCGACCCAGCGCGAGTCGGGGATGGCGCCGATGCTGACCAGCACGTCGAAGGCATCGCGGCCATGGACCGGCTGGCGCGGCAGCATCAGGTTGTCCGACAGGTACAGCTGCACCTCGAGATTGGGATGCGTCGTCTGGAACTGCGCCAGCAGCGGTCCGAGGTAGCGCCGTCCGAAGCCGAACGGGCCATGCACCTTCAGCTTGCCGGCCACCGCCTGGCTGCGCTGCCGCAGCGCCTCCTCGATGGTCTGCATGTGTTCGAGCACGCCGGTGGCGTGCTGCGCCAGCAGATGGCCCTCGTGGGTCAGCTGCAGCCGGCGCGTGGTGCGCAGCGCAAGCCGGATGCCCAGGCGCGCTTCGAGCTGGCTGAGCCGCTTGGTCACGGCCGGCGGCGTCACGTTTTCCTCGCGCGCCAGCGCCGCGAGGCTGCCGAGCCGGTCCAGCGCCAGCACGAAGCGCAGGTCGTCAATGGTCAGCTTCATCATTCGTCAGCATCATGATTCTTAACCCGAGGGTGAATTAAGAAATTCTATGCCATTAACCACGGCCGGGCGCGCGACACCTACACTGTGGCATCGATTCCAACCAGGGCCGCACCATGACCAGCCAACCTCGCCAACCTTCCCAACCGGGCCGTCCCAATGGCGCACGCCAATACGAGGTCGTGCTGTTCGATCTGCTGACCGCGCTGCTCGATTCGTGGACGCTGTGGAACAGCGTGGCCGGCGGAGAAGCGCCGGGCCGCGCCTGGCGCGCGGCCTATCTGAAGCGCACCTATGCGTGCGGCGCCTATCGGCCCTACGAGACGCTGGTGCGAGAGGCCGCCATCGAGACCGGGCTGCCGGCCTCGATGGCCGACGCGCTCGACGAGCGCTGGAGCGAACTGTCGCTGTGGAGCGGCGCCGCGCACGTGCTCGAGCGCCTGCGCAGCACGCACCGCCTCGGCGTGGTGACCAACTGCTCCGAGCGCCTGGGCCGGCTGGCGGTCGAGCGCCTCAATGTGCCGATGGACGTGGTGGTGACCTCCGAACGCGCCGGCTTCTACAAGCCCGATCCGCGTCCCTATCGGCTGGCGCTGCGGGAACTCGGGGCCGAGCCCGTCAATACGCTGTTCGTCGCCGGTTCCGGCTTCGATCTGTTCGGCACGTCGGCGGTCGGGCTCGATACCTACTGGCATAACCGCGTGGGACTGTCGCTGCCAGAAGGCGCGCCCGCACCGCTGCAACAGGGGCCGAGCATCGTGCCGGTGCTGGAGCTCGCGGCGGCCGCGCGCATCCAGTCGCCGGCGCAGGGCTGATCGCGCCGTTCAGGAGGAGACACCATGAAACTTGCCATCGTTGCCGCGCTGCTGGCGGGCGCGCTCGGCACCATCGCCATGCCGGCCGCAGCGCAGACGCCGAACCCAGCCAATTGGCCCGGCAAGCCGATCACGCTGATCATGCCGTTTCCCGCGGGCGGGCCCAGCGATGCGCTGGCCCGCGCCGTCGCCGCGAAGATGGCGCCGCGGCTGGGCACATCGATCGTGGTCGAGAACGTCGGCGGCGCCGGCGGTTCGATCGGCATGCAGAAGCTCGCCCGCGCGCCGGCCGACGGCTACACGATCGGCTTCGGCACCATCGGCACGCATGCTGCCAACATGATCCTGTACCGCAAGCCGCTGTACGACGCGGGCAAGGACTTCGAGCCGCTGGGACTGGTCGGCTCGGCACCGGTGCTGCTGCTGGTCAAGCGCGACCTGCCGGTCAACGACTTCAACCAGTTCGCCGACTATCTGCGCGCCCACCACGCCAACATGTCGTACGGCAGCGCGGGCGTGGGGTCGATCGCGCATCTGGCCTGTCTGATGCTGCTGGGCGATCTGAAGGCCGAGGTCATGCACGTGCCGTACAAGGGCGTGGCGCCGGCGATGGCGGGGCTGATGGGCGGCGAGACCGATTTCTCGTGCGATCAGACCACGACGTCGCTGGCGCAGGTGGCCGGCGGGCGGATACGGGCGGTGGCCGTGCTGACGCGCGAGCCCTTGTCCGCGCTGCCGAAGCTGGCTACCGCGCAGGCCAGCGGCAGGACCCGCATCGACTTCCGCTCGTGGAATGCCTTGTTCGCGCCGAGGGGGACGCCGCCCGCGGTGGTGGCCAGGCTGAATCAGGCGATCAACGACGCGCTCGCCGACCCGGCGCTGATCCGCCAGATGCGCGAGGTCGGTGTCGAATTTCCCGCCCGCGCCGACAACACGCCGGCCAATCTCGCGCGGCTGGTCGACAGCGAGACCAGGCGGCTGCGGCCCATTCTCGAAGCCAACAAGGTGCAGCTCGATTGAACGGCGAACGCTCGATCAGCGGACGCACCGGATGCAACCAAGGAAAACCATGATCCTGCATGAACTCGAAACGCCGGTGCTGGTGCTGGACCGTACGAAGATGGCGCGCAACATCGCCCGGCTGCGCGAACGGCTCTTGCCCTTCGGCGTCGCGCTGCGTCCGCATGTGAAGACCAACAAGTCGGCCGAGGTCACCGCGCGCATCGGCGCGCCGGGTACGCCGATCACCGTGTCGACGCTGAAGGAGGCCGGCTACTTCCTCGACCATGGCTGGACCGACATCCTGTATGCGGTCGGCATCGTGCCGTCGAAGCTGCCGCATGTCGAAGCGCTGGTGCGGCGCGGCGCGAGGATGACGCTGCTGCTCGACAACGTCGACGCGGCCGCGGCGGTGGCCGCCTATTGCCGCCGGCGCGGCTTTGGCGTGCCGGTGCTGATCGAGATCGATACCGACGGCCACCGCTCCGGCGTCAAGCCGGAAGACCCGCTGCTGCTCGAGATCGCGGCGCAGCTGCGCGGCCACGAAGGGCAGGGCGCCTGGCTCGCCGGCGTGC
>NZ_AMPR02000020.1:0-14158 GCF_000307735.3 Cupriavidus sp. HPC(L)
CGTCTGCTGCGGCGCCTGCTGGCGCTGCTGGGTCACGTTGGACGACTGCTTGCCGAAGCTGCGCGAACCGCCCATGCGCTTGGCTTCCGCATCGAACACCATCCCGAAGGCCAGCATGCCGGCCAGCGACCCCGCCAGGAATTTTCCGCGAATGTTGGACATGATTCGTTATCCCCTTTTATTGCGCCGCAACCGGCGCTGATTCAGTACTTACGGCCGACGTGCAAGGCAACCACGCCTGCCGTCAGGTTGAAGTATTCGACGTTTTCGAGGCCCGCTTGTTCCATCAACCGCACAAGCGACCCCTGGTCGGGGTGCATGCGGATCGACTCGGCCAGATACCGGTAGCTGTGGGCGTCGCCGGCGACGCGCTGGCCAAGCCAGGGCAGCACCTTGAACGAGTACACATCGTACGCCTTTTCCAGCGGCTTCCAGACTTTGGAGAATTCCAGCACCATGACCTTGCCCCCGGGCTTGGTCACGCGCCGCATCTCGGCCAGCGCCCGGTCCTTGTGGGTCATGTTGCGCAGGCCGAAGGCCACGGTGACCAGGTCGAAGTGGTTGTCCGGGAACGGAATCCGCTCGGCGTCGCACAGGCAGGTCGGCGTCACGATGCCGTCGTTCAGCAGCCGGTCGCGGCCGACGCGCAGCATCGACTCGTTGATGTCGGTCAGCCAGACCTCGCCGGTCGGGCCCGCCTGGCGCGCGAACGCCTTGGCCAGGTCGCCGGTACCGCCGGCGATGTCGAGCACCTTCTGGCCCGGCCGCACGCCGGCCTGGGCGATCGTAAACAGCTTCCACAGCCGGTGCATGCCGCCCGACATCAGGTCGTTCATCAGGTCGTACTTCGACGCGACCGAATGGAACACGCCGGCGACCTTGCCGGCCTTCTCGGTCTCGTCGACCTTCTCGAACCCGAAGTGGGTTTCGCTCATCGCTGGCTCCAGAAATCCAGGGGAGTCGGTGGGGACCGGCGGCTCAGTGATGGCCGCAGCCGTGGCCGTGCGCCGCGGCGGGCGCCATCGGCGTGTCGCGGTCGGCGCCGGCGGCCTCGAGCCGCCGCAGGTAGTCCTGCCACAGCGATTCCTGCTCGGCGCCGAGGCGGTACAGCAGGTCCCACGAATAGATGCCGCTGTCGTGGCCGTCGGAGAAGCGGATCAGGATCGCGTAATTGCCGACCGGCTCGACCGCGGTCACGTTGACGTCGCGCTTGCCGGTCTGCAGCACTTCCTGGCCCGGGCCATGGCCCTGCACCTCGGCCGACGGCGAATAGACCCGCAGGTATTCGAACGGCAGCCGGAAGCTGACGCCATTGTCGAAGCCGATTTCCAGCACGCGCGATTGCGTGTGGACCGTCAGCGCGGTGGGATGCGGGGTGTCTTTTTCCAGTCCTGCCATGATTGTCGGCGTTAGCCGTGTTGGCGCGGACCCGGGCGGAGGCCAGGGCTCCTGCGCCGGATTCACGCTTCTACTTCTTGTACGACCCGATAGCTTACCGCACGCGACCCGCCTTGCCCATCTTCGAGCGCCGGACGGGGCACGCCGGCCTCGATCGTCCCGGTGGCCGCGGCATCGGCCCGCGGCGCCCCGCCCTCGGGCAGATAGCGCAGCCGGCGATCGTGGAAGGCCGCGACCGTGCTGCGGTGGGCGATGCTGACGATCGCCGCGCCGGGCAGCGCATCGACCATCAGCTGGTACATCGCGCGCTCGGTTTCCTCGTCCAGCGCGCTGGTCGCCTCGTCGAGGAACAGGAAATCGGGCTTGCACAGCAGTGCGCGCGCGAACGCCAGCCGCTGCTGCTCGCCGGGCGACAGCCGCAGCGCCCAGTTGTCGAACACGTCCAGCTGGTTGGCCAGCGCGCCGAGCTGGGCCTGGCGCAGCGCGTCGCGCAGCGTCTGCGCCGGATGCGCGTCGCCCGCCTGCGGATAGGCCAGCGCGTCGGCCAGCGTGCCGACCGGCAGATAGCTGCGCTGCGGCAGGAACAGCGTGCGCGACGCCGCCGGCATCGCCACCGAGCCGCTGCCGTAAGGCCAGATCCCGGCCAGCGCGCGGAACAGCACGCTCTTGCCGCAGCCCGACGGGCCGGTCACCAGCCACCGTTCGCCGCGCGCGATCGTCAGCGAGAACGCCGACACCAGCGGCCGCTTGACCACCGGCAGGCCGGGGCCGCCCAGCACGGGCAGCGCCAGCGCCAGCGCGTCGATCTCGATGCGATCGCGCCCGCCGGCACCGGCATCGCCGACAGTGACCTGGATATCGTGCTCGCCGTCGTGCAGCCGTTCCTGCCGCTGGGCCTCGCGGATCGCCTGCTGGAAATCGATCAGGCGGTTCGACGCGGCCTTCCAGCCGACCAGCGTCGCATAGTTGTCGACGAACCAGGACAGCGCACCCTGGACCTGGCCGAACGCGGTCGACATCTGCATCAGCCCGCCGAGCGTCATCTTGCCGGCGAAGTAGCGCGGCGCGGCGACCAGGATCGGGAAGATGATGGCGAACTGGCCGTAGCCCGAGCTGATGAACGTCAGCCGCCGCGTATAGAACATCAGCTGGTTCCAGTTGACGCGGATCTGCTCGAAGCGCGCGCGCAGCCCGGCCTGCTCGGTCGGCTCGCCGCGATAGAGCGCGACCGGCTCGGCGTTCTCGCGCAGCCGCACCAGCGAGAAACGGAAGTTCGCCTCGTATTGTTCCTGCTGGAAATTCAGGCCGATCAGCGGGCGGCCGATCCAGTGCGTCAGCAGCGAGCCCAGCACCGCGTAGCCGCCGGCGAACCAGACCATATAACCAGGGATCGTCATCGTGGTGCCGCCCAGCGCGAAGCTGATCGGCCCGGACACCGCCCACAGGATGCCGACGAAGGACACCAGCGTGACCACCGAATTGAGCAGGCCGAGCGACAGCGACAGCGCGCCATCGGTAAACAGGCGCAGGTCGTCGGCCAGGCGCTGGTCGGGGTTGTCGGTCGCGTGGGTCTGCTCGATGCGGTAGTAGGCCTGCCAGGCCAGCCACTTGCCGAGGAACTGGTTGGTCATCCAGGTCCGCCAGCGCATCTGCAGCATCATCGTGTAGTACTGGCGGAAGATCGCGGCGACGATGAAGCAGGCCGCGATCATGCTGAAGCGCAGCAGCAGCTCCTTGAACGAGGCGTAGTCGCGCTGCTCCAACGCGTTGTAGAACACGCGGTTCCACTCGTTGAGCAGCACGTTGATGTAGACGATGCCGAGGTTCAGCGCCACCAGCAGCAGCAACAGTCCGAGCCCGGCCTTGCGGTCCTCCGATTTCCAGTACGGTTTGATCAGCGCCCAGGTTGCGCGAAAGCGCAGGCGGCTCTGGATCTGCAGCTCGCGGGCCGGGACGGCCGGACCCGGCACGGTGGCGGTGGTTGGCGTGGACATGAATGACGGCAGGCGTTAGGGACAACGGCCGCGCCGGCGCGGGTGGCCAGCACGGAACGGCGAACAGGCATCAGACGGCGGGGAAACCGCCCGGGTTCCGCGCGGCGAGCGGCGGGCATTCAGCGCGAAGTCAGCGCCCAATCAGCGCCCAATCAGCGCCCAACCAGCGCCCAACCAGCGCGCAGTCACCACGCAGGTAGAACGCGTCGCCTGCTCACTCGGCTGACAGCGCGGCGAGCGCCGCGCGCAGCGCCGGCAGCCGCTGCTGCAGCGCCTCGACGCGCTCGGCGTCGCGCTCGCGCTGCGGCGCGGCCCAGACCGCCTCGGGGAAATGCGTGTCCCAGCGATAGCGCGGGATGATATGCCAGTGCAGATGCGGCACCATGTTGCCGAAGGCGGCCAGGTTGACCTTGTCGGGCGACATCACGTCGCGCACGGTGCGTTCGACGCGGGCGACCAGCCGCATCAGCCAGGCCTGCTCGGTCTCGGACAGGTCAGTCTGCTCGGCGACGTGGTCTTGCCAGACGACGCGGCAGAAGCCGGGAAAGCGCTCGTGCTCGACCAGGATCACGCGGGCGCGCCCGCCCGGGTCCCGCCAGACCAGCTCGCCGCCGTCGCTCTCGCACAGCGGGCAACCCGCCACGCGGGCCACGCGGGCCGCGCCCTGCTCCGCCGCGCTCATTGCCGGACCCTCACACCAGCACCCGTTCGATACCGCCCGCGTTGGCCGCGGCGACGTAGTCGGGCATCCAGTTCTCGCCCAGCAGATGGCGCGCCATCTCGACCACGATGTAGTCGGCCTGCACCGACGCATCCTCGTTGTAGCGCGACAGGCCCTGCAGGCAGGACGGGCAGCTGGTCAGGATCTTGACGTCGCCGTCGAAGCCGTCGGCGCGCAGCTTGCCGGCGCCCTTGCGCATTTCCTCTTCCTTGCGGAAGCGGACCTGCGTCGACACGTCCGGACGCGTGACCGCCAGCGTGCCCGACTCCCCGCAGCAGCGCTCGTTCTTCTCGATGTTGCCGGCCTCGCCGTTGCCGCCCATCAGCTGGTTGACCAGCCTGGTCGGGTCCATCGTCTTGATCGGCGTGTGGCAAGGGTCGTGGTACATGTAGCGCGCCCCGGTCACGCCCTCGAGCTTGACGCCCTTCTCCAGCAGATATTCGTGGATATCGATGATGCGGCAGCCCGGGAAGATCTTCTCGAATTCATAGCCGGCGAGCTGGTCATAGCAGGTGCCGCAGCTGACCACCACCGTCTTGATGTCGAGGTAGTTCAGCGTGTTGGCGACCCGGTGGAACAGCACGCGGTTGTCGGTGACGATCTTCTCGGCCTTGTCGAACTGGCCGGTGCCGCGCTGCGGATAGCCGCAGCACAGATAGCCCGGCGGCAGCACGGTCTGCACGCCGACGTGCCACAGCATCGCCTGCGTGGCCAGCCCCACCTGCGAGAACAGCCGCTCCGAGCCGCAGCCCGGGAAGTAGAACACCGCCTCGCTCTCGACCGAGGTCGCCTTCGGATTGCGGATGATCGGCACGATCTCGTTGTCTTCGATATCGAGCAGCGCGCGCGCGGTCTTCTTGGGCAGGTTGCCCGGCATCTTCTTGTTGACGAAGTGGATCACCTGCTCGCGCACCGGCGGCTTGCCGACCGTGGCGGGCGGATGCGCGGTCTGCTTGCGCGCCAGCGTCTTCATCAGCTCGTTGCCGGCGCGCTGCGCCTTGTAGCCCCAGTCCATCATGACCTTGCGCGTCATGTTGATGGTCTGCGGATTGGTCGCGTTCAGGAAGAACATCGCCGCCGCGGTGCCGGGGTTGAACTTCTTCTGCCCCATCTTGCGCAGCAGGTTGCGCATGTTCATCGACACGTCGCCGAAGTCGATCTTGACCGGGCACGGCGTCACGCACTTGTGGCAGACGGTGCAGTGGTCGGCCACGTCCGAGAACTCGTCCCAGTGCTTGATCGACACGCCGCGGCGCGTCTGCTCCTCGTACAGGAAGGCCTCGATCAGCAGCGAGGTGGCCAGGATCTTGTTGCGCGGGCTGTACAGCAGGTTGGCGCGCGGCACGTGGGTCGCGCACACCGGCTTGCACTTGCCGCAGCGCAGGCAGTCCTTGACGCTGTCGGCGATCGCGCCGATGTCGCTCTGCTGCATGATCAGCGACTCGTGCCCCATCAGCCCGAACGACGGCGTATAGGCGTTGCGCAGGTCGGCGCCGGGCAGCAGCTTGCCCTTGTTGAAGCGGCCCTGCGGATCGACGCGCTGCTTGTACTGGCGGAAGTCGCCGATCTCTTCCTCGGTCAGGAACTCGAGCTTGGTGATGCCGATGCCGTGCTCGCCCGAAATCACGCCGTCGAGCGAACGCGCCAGCGCCATGATGCGGGCCACCGCCTTGTGGGCGTCCTGCAGCATGTCGTAGTCGTCGGAGTTGACCGGGATGTTGGTGTGCACGTTGCCGTCACCGGCGTGCATGTGCAGCGCGACGAAGACGCGGCCGCGCAGCACCTGCTTGTGGATCTTCTGCGCCTCGTCGAGGATCGGCTTGAATTCGCCGCCGTTGAATATCTTGCGCAGCTCGGCGCGCAGCTCGTTCTTCCACGACACGCGGATCGTACGATCCTGCAGCAGATGGAACACGGCGGCATCGGGCTGCTGCACCAGGCGCGCCTCGAAGGCCTGCCCCAGCAGGCCCAGGCCGTGGCCGATCAGCGCGGCGCGCGCCTGCGTCAGTGGCGTGTCGAGGTTGTCGCGCAGATAGACCCAGCGCGCGCGCACGTCGCGCAGCAGCGTCAGCGCCTGCTGCACGCGGTCCTCCAGCAGCTCGGCGCTGGGGATCTCGTTGGCGTCGTCGCTGCGGCCCAGCGGCAGGTTGCCGCGCGCGAAGAAGCTCTCGAGCTCGTCGGCGAGCTTGAGCTTGTTTTTGATCGACAGCTCGATATTGATGCGCTCGATGCCGTCGGTGTATTCGCCCATCCGGTTCAGCGGAATCACCACGTCTTCGTTGATCTTGAAGGCGTTGGTATGGCGCGCGATGGCGGCGGTGCGCGAACGGTCGAGCCAGAACTTCTTGCGCGCCTCGGGGCTGATCGCGACGAAGCCCTCGCCGCTCTTGCCGTTGGCCATGCGGATCACTTCGGAGGTGGCGCGCGCGACCGCGTTCTCGTCGTCGCCGACGATATCGCCGATCAGCACCATCTTCGGGAAGGCGTTGCGCTTGCTCTTGGTGGCGTAACCGACCGCGCGCAGGTAGCGCTCGTCCAGATGCTCGAGGCCCGCCAGGATCGCGCCGCCCGGCGTCTTCGACTCGATATCGAGGAAGTCCTTGATCTCGACGATGCTCGGGATCGCGTCGCGCGCCTGGCCGAAGAATTCGAGGCAGACCGTGCGGATATGGCGCGGCATCCGATGCAGGATCCAGCGCGCGCTGGTGATGATGCCGTCGCAGCCTTCCTTCTGCACGCCCGGCAGGCCGGCCAGGAACTTGTCGGTGACGTCCTTGCCGAGCCCTTCCTTGCGGAACTTGCGGCCCTCGATCGCCAGCGTCTCGCTGCGCAGCAGCTTCTCGCCCGGCGCGCGATTGCCGTCGAACCACTTCAGCTCGAAGGTGGCGACGGGCACGTCGTGGATCTTGCCCAGGTTGTGGTCCAGGCGCGTGACCTCGAGCCAGTTGCCCTCCGGATCCACCATGCGCCACCAGGCCAGGTTGTCCAGCGCGGTGCCCCACAGCACGGCCTTCTTGCCGCCGGCGTTCATCGCGACGTTGCCGCCGATGCACGAGGCGTCGATCGAGGTCGGGTCGACCGCGAACACCAGGCCCGCCTTGTCGGCGGCGTCGGCGACGCGGCGCGTCACCACGCCGGCGCCGGAGAAGATCGTCGCGACCTTGTCCGGCACGCCCGGCAAGTCGGTCTGCTCGACCGGCCCCAGCTGCTCGAGCTTCTCTGTATTGATCACCGCCGACAGCGGCGTCAGCGGCACGGCGCCGCCGGTATAGCCGGTGCCGCCTCCGCGCGGAATGATGGTCAGGCCCAGTTCGAAGCAGCCCTTGACCAGCCCGGCGATCTCTTCCTCGGTATCGGGGGTCAGCACCACGAACGGGTATTCGACGCGCCAGTCGGTGGCGTCGGTCACGTGCGACACGCGCGAGAGCCCGTCGAACTTGATGTTGTCCTTCTGCGTGACGCGCCCCAGCACGCGCAGCGCGCGCTTGCGCAGTTCGTAGGCGTCGGTGAACTCGCGCTTGAATTCCTCGATGGCCTGCCGGGCGAAGGTGACCAGCTGCTCGACGCGGTGCGAACGGTCCTCGGCGGCCGGCTCGGCATGCTCGGCGCGATCGGCGGCGCGGCGCTTCTCGATCTCGGCCAGGCGGTGATGCAGCGCGGAGATCAGCATCTCGCGGCGCTTCGGGTTCTCCAGCAGATCGTCCTGCAGATACGGATTGCGGCGGACCACCCAGATATCGCCCAGCACCTCGTACAGCATCCGCGCCGAACGGCCGGTGCGGCGCTCGCCGCGCAGCTCGTCCAGGATCCGCCAGGCCTCCTCGCCCAGCAGGCGGATCACGATTTCGCGGTCGGAAAAGGAGGTGTAGTTATAGGGGATCTCGCGCAGGCGCGGAGGGGCGTCCTGCGCGGCGAGCTTGGCGTCGAGCACGAGTGGGGCATTCATGGGCGGGACCGCGGCATGCGGCGCACGGGGACGGTGCGCCTGTCGTCAACTAAAGCGCGATTGTACTGCAACGGCCGATTTTGCCGCAGCGCAACAATCCCATACCCCCGCTCGGGACATGGCTGGCGGGGCCTGGTGCTGTCGCCCCCGCGAAAGCGGGGGCCCAGCGGCTTTCGCTCCGCGACCAGGCTTCAACGACGCTGGGTCCCCGCCTGCGCGGGGACGACGAGGTCAGAACCACCCCCGCATCATGTCGCCCAGCCCCCGCCAGAAACTGTCCGGAATCCACAGCAGCGCGCTGGTCATCGCCAGATAGCGCAGCAGCTTGCCGACCGCCATATAGCCCAGGCTCGGCCAGAACGGCAAGCGCAGCCACCCGGCCAATGTGCACAACGGATCACCCAACATCGGCAACCACGACAGCAGCAGCGTCTTCGGGCCGAGGCGCCGCATCCAGCGGAAATAGCGCGCGTCCAGCGGCGGCTTGCGGGGCTTGCGCGGATGCTTGCGGTGTTCGGCGTGCTCGCGCTCGTGCTCGCGATGCTGGCGCCGCAGGTGGTAGCGCACCAGCGCCAGCTTGGCGGCATAGCCGAGCCACCAGTCGATCGCGCCGCCAACCGTGTTGCCGGCGGTGGCCACCAGCAACGCGGGCCAGAACATGTCCGGATTGAGCTTGATATAGCCGAACACGGCGGGCTCGGAGCCGACCGGCAGCAGCGTCGCCGACAGCAGGCTGACGAGGAAGATCGCGCTCAGTCCAACCTTGGGCAGCGCGGCGGTGTCGAACAGCCAGTCGATCAGGCCTTCCATCAATGAATGCGGTGGTTCGGTCGAGGGTTCGGAACGCGAAGCGGCGGCCGGCGCGACCGCCATGCAGCGGCTGCCCCGCTCGCGCGGCCGGCCATTCTAGCAAGCGCCAAGCGGGGCAACCCGCATGGCACACCCTGGGGATTTGTGATTTACTGTTAGAGCCTTTGCCAGCCTATGGTTCACTGGCCGATGGGCCGCGACGGATCGCCCGTCGCCGGATTGACCGCTGCGATCGTTGGCCGCCATCCTTGGCTGCAATCGTTAGCTGTAACACTCGCTGTACCACCATCACGAAATAGCCGCGTTCCAACAAGCGGCAGCACCGCGCCGTAGCCTGTTCCGGGCAGTCATCGCGCATTTTCGGGATACACGCGGGATGTCCGGAGCCGGCCATGTGCGTCCACCCACATGGAGACCAGCATGGCGATTCCGATCCGCCTGACCGTCAACGGCAAGACCGTCGACGCCCAGGTCGAACCCCACACCCTTCTCGTCCAATTCCTGCGTGAACAGCTGCGCCTGACCGGCACCCATGTCGGCTGCGACACCGCGCAATGCGGCGCCTGCACCGTGCATCTGGACGGCCGGGCGGTGAAGTCGTGCAATCTGCTGGCGGTGCAGGCGGACGGTGCCCAGGTGACCACCATCGAAGGGCTGGCCCCCGATGGCGAACTGCATCCGATGCAGGCGGCGTTCCGCGACTGCCACGGCCTGCAATGCGGCTTCTGCACGCCCGGCATGGTGATGAGCGCGACCGCGCTGGTACAGGAGCGCCCGAACGCGGACGCCGCGGCGATCCGCGCGCATCTGGACGGCAATCTGTGCCGCTGCACCGGCTATCACAACATCGTGCGCGCGGTGCAGCAGGGCCAGGCCGCGATGGCCGGCGCCGCTGCATCCGGCGTGCCCGCATCCGCCGCCTCGGCCGAGTAAGGAGGAGCCGCCATGAACGCACCCGAGACCCCACGGCTGGTCGGCGCCTCCGTCAAGCGCAAGGAAGACTACCGCTACCTGACTGGCATCGGCCAGT
This sequence comes from Cupriavidus sp. HPC(L), assembly GCF_000307735.3. Classification (NCBI taxonomy): domain Bacteria; kingdom Pseudomonadati; phylum Pseudomonadota; class Betaproteobacteria; order Burkholderiales; family Burkholderiaceae; genus Cupriavidus; species Cupriavidus sp. HPC(L). The sequence goes on from NZ_AMPR02000020.1 coordinate 9,900, forward strand.
ACACCGACGACATCGTGCAGCCGCAGCAGAGCTACGGCTATTTCGTCCGCTCGCCCTACGCGCACGCGCGCATCCGTTCGATCGACACACGCGAGGCGATGGCCTCGCCCGGCGTGATCGGCGTCTTCACCGGCGAGGACATGGCGGCCGACAAGGTCGGCGGCCTGCCCTGCGGCTGGCTGATCCACAGCATCGACGGCTCGCCGATGAAGGAGCCCCCGCATCCGGTGCTGGCCCAGGGCAAGGTCCGCCATGTCGGCGACCAGGTCGCGCTGGTAGTGGCCGAGACGCTGCAGCAGGCGCGCGACGCCGCCGAGAAGATCGAGGTCGATTACGAGGAACTGCCGGCGGTGGTGCGCACCGCCGACGCGACCTCCGCCACCGCGCTGGTGCACGACGACGTGCCGGCCAACACCTGCTACGTCTGGGGCCACGGCGACCGCGCGGCCACCGATGCGGCCTTCGCCAAGGCCGCGCACGTGACCACGCTGGAGATCGTCAACAACCGGCTGGTGCCCAATGCGATCGAGCCGCGCGCGGTCAACGCGAGCTACAACCGGCAGGACGACAGCTACACGCTGTACGTCGCCAGCCAGAACCCGCACGTCGAGCGGCTGCTGATGGGCGCCTTCGTGCTGGGGCTGCCAGAGTCGCGGCTGCGCGTGATCGCGCCCGACGTCGGCGGCGGCTTCGGCTCGAAGATCTTCCTGTATCCGGAGGACGTCGCGCTGACCTGGGCGTCGAAGAAGGTCAAGCGGCCGATCAAGTGGACCGCCGAGCGTTCCGAGTCCTTCCTGACCGACGCGCACGGGCGCGACCATGTCACGCGCGCCGAGCTGGCGCTCGATGGGGACGGCAAGTTCCTGGCGATGCGGGTCCACACGACCGCCAATATGGGCGCCTACCTGTCGACCTTCGCCTCCAGCGTGCCGACCATCCTGTACGCGACGCTGCTGGCCGGCCAGTACGCGACCCCGGCGATCTACGCCGAGGTCACCGCGGTGTTCACCAATACCGCGCCGGTCGACGCCTATCGCGGCGCGGGCCGGCCCGAGGCCACCTATGTGGTCGAGCGGCTGGTCGAGACCGCGGCGCGCGAACTCGGCATCGATCCGGCCGAACTGCGCCGGCGCAATTTCATCCGCAGCTTCCCGTATGCGACCCCGGTCGGGCTGACCTACGACACCGGCGACTACGAGCCCTGCCTGCAGCGCGCGCAGGAACTGGCCGACGTGGCCGGCTTCCCGGCGCGCCGCGACGAGGCCCAGCGCCGCGGCAAGCTGCGCGGCCTCGGCTATTCCTGCTACATCGAGGCATGCGGGCTGGCGCCGTCGAACATCGCCGGGGCGCTCGGCGCGCGTGCCGGCCTGTTCGAGGTCGGCGAGATCCGCGTACATCCGACCGGCACCGTGACCGTCTTCACCGGCTCGCACAGCCACGGGCAGGGGCACGAGACCACCTTCGCCCAGGTGGTGGCCGACCGGCTCGGCATCCCGCTCGATGCGGTCGAGGTCGTGCACGGCGACACCGGCCGCGTGCCGTTCGGCATGGGAACCTACGGCTCGCGTTCGCTGGCGGTCGGCGGCTCGGCCATCGTCAAGGCGCTCGACAAGATCGAGGCCAAGGCCAGGCAGATCGCCGCGCACCTGCTCGAGGCGTCGGCGGACGACATCGAGTTCAGCAACGGTGTGTTCCGCGTGGCCGGCACCGACCGCAGCAAGACCTTCGGCGAGGTCGCGCTGTCGGCCTATGTGCCGCACAACTACCCGCTCGAGCGGCTGGAGCCGGGCCTGAACGAGAACGCGTTCTACGACCCGACCAACTTCACCTATCCGTCCGGTGCCTATGTCTGCGAGGTCGAGGTCGACCCGGACACCGGCGAGACGCAGGTGGTCAAGTTCACCGCGGTCGACGACTTCGGCAACATCATCAATCCGATGATCGTCGAGGGACAGGTCCACGGCGGCATCGGCCAGGGGCTCGGACAGGCGATGCTCGAGCAGTGCGTCTACGACGGCGACAGCGGCCAGCTGCTGACCGGCTCCTACATGGACTACGCGATGCCGCGCGCGGCCGATCTGCCGGACTTCACCGTCGAGACCGCGCAGGGCACGCCGTGCACGCACAATCCGCTGGGCGTCAAGGGCTGCGGCGAGGCCGGCGCGATCGGCTCGCCGCCCGCCTTCATCAACGCGCTGATCGACGCGCTGTCGCCGCTCGGCGTGCGCGACCTGCAGATGCCGGCCACCCCGCATCGGGTCTGGCAGGCGATCCACGCGGCCGGGCAGGCAGCCGGCACCGGTGCCACCCCGGCACGCACCATCTGACGCGCGAGGAGACCTCCATGTACGCATTCCAGTTCCAACGCGCGACCGATGCCCAGGCGGCGGCCGCGCTGCTGCGCAGCGACCCCGATGCGAAGATCGTGGCGGGCGGCCAGAGCCTGATCGCGGCGATGAAGCTGCGTCTGGCCGCGCCGTCGACGCTGGTCGACATCAACCGCATTCCCGGCATTCGCGACATCGGCGTCGAAGGCGACACGCTGGTGATCGGCGCCGGCGCGCGGCACGCCGATGTCGAGGCGCACCCCGAGGTCAAGCGCCGGCTGCCGGCGCTGGCCGCGCTGGCCGGCGGCATCGGCGACCGCCAGGTACGGGCGCTCGGCACGCTGGGCGGCTCGATCGCCAACAACGATCCGGCCGCCTGCTATCCGGCCGCGGTGCTGGGCCTGAACGCCACCGTGGTGACCGACCGGCGCAGCATCGCCGCCGACGATTTCTTCGTCGGCATGTACGAGACCGCGCTCGAGCCGGACGAGCTGATCACCGCGGTGCGCTTTCCCTGTCCGCGGCAGGCCGCCTACGTCAAGTTCCGCAACCCGGCCTCGCGCTTTGCGCTGGTCGGCGTGATGGTGGCGAGGGGCGTCGCCGGGGCAGATGGCAGCAGCAGCAGCGGTGGCGACGTGCGCGTGGCCGTCACCGGCGCCGCCGACGCGGTGTTCCGCTGCGAGCCGCTGGAGCGAGCGCTGTCGGCGGACTTCAGCGCGGCGGCCGCGCGGGCGGTGACGATCCCGACCGAGGGCCTGAACGACGACCTGCACGGGTCCGCCGAGTACCGGGCGCATCTGATTCCGGTGCTGGCGGCGCGCGCGGTCGAACAGGCGCTGGGGCAGGGTTCCTCGCAACCTTCCTGATCGTGCTGGGGCGCAACGGCGGACCGGCTTGCCGGTCCGCCTGCTCGCCGCGGTTGTTCCCGCGATCCGGCCTCGTTCATTGCCGCCGCCACCTCCACCCGCCCTGTCGTCCGACCTCGCCTTCATGCTGCCCGCTTCGATCGACCAGACCCTGACGCTGCTCCAGCGCGAGCAATACTTCGCCGACCGCGAGACCGCCACCGTGCTGTTCCTGGCGCTGAAGATGCAGCGCCCGCTGTTCCTGGAAGGCGAGCCCGGCGTCGGCAAGACCGCGCTGGCGCAGGCGATCGCCGCGGGGCTGGGCACGAAGCTGTTGCGCCTGCAGTGCTACGAGGGGCTCGACGCCGCCAGCGCGCTGTACGAATGGGACTATCCGCGCCAGATCATGGCGCTGCGCCTGGCCGAGGCGCGCGGCGAACGGCCCGAGGCGCAATCGCTGTACCGCGACGAATTCCTGCTCAAGCGCCCGCTGCTGGAGGCGCTGCTGCCCGACCCGGCAGCGCCGGCGGCGCCGCGCGTGCTGCTGATCGACGAGATCGACCGCGCCGACGAACCGTTCGAGGCCTTCCTGCTCGAGGTGCTGTCGGAATACCAGGTGTCGATCCCCGAGATCGGCCGCATCGCCGCGCAGCGCCCGCCGCTGATCGTGATCACGTCGAATCGCACGCGCGAGGTCCACGACGCGCTCAAGCGCCGCTGCCTCTATCGCTGGATCGGCTATCCCGAGCGCCAGCGCGAACTGGACATCGTCGCGGCCCGCGCGCCCGAGGCTGCGGCGGCGCTGCAGACCCAGGCGATCGACTTCGTGCACCGGCTGCGCGGCATCGACCTGTTCAAGGCGCCCGGCATCGCCGAGGCGATCGACTGGTGCCGCGCGCTGGCGGCGCTCGGCGTGACGGAGCTCGATCCCGATTCGGTGCGCGACACCCTCGGCGTACTGCTCAAATACCAGGACGATCTCGCGCGCGTCGACGGGCCGACCGTGGCCGAACTGCTGGCCGGCACGCCGACGGAGCCGGCCGGGGAGCGCTGAGTGACGCCGCGCCCGCCAGCCGACGCGGCTTCG
>NZ_AMPR02000019.1:0-14173 GCF_000307735.3 Cupriavidus sp. HPC(L)
ACCAGACAAGACAGTATGGCTGTATTCACCACGGTCTCGCACGACGAGATCGCGCAATGGCTGCTCGACTATGACCTTGGTACGCTGCGCGCGCTGCGCGGCATTCCCTCGGGCATCGAGAACAGCAATTTCTTCGTGACGATGGAGCAAGACGGCCAGACGCGCGACTACGTGCTGACCATCTTCGAGCGCCTGCGCTTCGAACAGCTGCCGTACTACCTGCACCTGATGGCGCATCTGGCCGAGCACGGCATCCGCGTACCGGCGCCGATGCCGGGCAAGGACGGCGAGATCCTGCGCGCGCTCAAGGGCAAGCCCGCCACCATCGTCACGCGGCTGCCGGGCAGCTCGCAGCTGTCGCCGAACGCGCAGCAATGCGCCGAGGTCGGCGACATGCTGGCGCGCATGCACCTGGCGGGCCGCGGCTATCCGCGCCAGCAGCCGAATCTACGGAGCCTCGCGTGGTGGCGCGAGACCGAGGGCGAGATCCTGCCCTTCCTCGACGACAGCCAGCGCGCGCTGCTGCAGGACGAACTCGCGTTCCAGGGCGCGTTCTTCGGCGGCGCCGACTATGCGGCGCTGCCGGGCGGCCCCTGCCATTGCGACCTGTTCCGCGACAACGTGCTGTTCGAGGACGCCGGCAACGGCCAGTCGCGGCTGGGCGGCTTCTTCGATTTCTACTTCGCCGGCGACGACAAGTGGCTGTTCGACCTGGCCGTGACCGTCAACGACTGGTGCATCGACCTGGCCAGCGGCGAACTGGATGCGCCGCGCGCGACGGCGCTGCTGCGGGCTTATCATGCGGTCAGACCGCTGGACGCGGTCGAGGCCGCGCACTGGCAGCACATGCTGCGCGCCGGCGCGCTGCGGTTCTGGGTCTCGCGGCTGTGGGACTACCACCTGCCGCGCGAGGCCGACATGCTGCAGCCGCACGACCCGATCCACTTCGAACGCATCCTGCGCCGGCGCATCGCCGCCACCGCGCTCCCCTGGACTTGACGGGCGCCGCCGATGGCAGCCCCGCTTGTCGCACCTGATTGCCGCACCTGATTCGGACCCGATTCGTCATGCAACTACTGGAAGTTCCCGCCAAGGAAGGCTACGTCTGGTTTCGCCAGGGTCTGTGGCTGTTCCGCAAGAACCCGCTGACCTTCCTGATGCTGCTGTTCATTTATCTGATCGCCGCGCAGATCGCGATCTTCATTCCGCTGATCGGCATCGTCGCGCTGCTGGTGCTGACGCCTGGCCTGTCGGTCGGCATCATGACCGCGTGCCGCGAGGTGATCCAGAACCGCAAGGTCATGCCCACCGTGCTGCTGGCCGGCTTTCGCAGCAACGGCAAGCAGGCCGCGCGCCATCTGCTGATGCTGGGCGGCATCTATGCGGGACTGGTGTTCGTGCTCAGCCTGATCGCGGGTACGCTGGTCGACATGCGCGCGCTGCTGCCGGTGCTGCTCAAGGAAGAGCCGCCGACCGAGGAGGCGATCCGCCAGCTGTATTACGCGCTGCTGATCGGTGCGGCGCTGTACACGCCGATCGCGATGTTGTTCTGGTTCGCGCCGCTGCTGGCCGCCTGGCACAACGTGCCGCCGGTCAAGGCGCTGTTCTTCAGCTGGACCGCCTGCTGGCGCAACCGCGGAGCTTTCTTCACCTATGCGCTGCTGTTCGCGCTGCTGCTGGTGGCGGTGCCGTTCTTCCTGGAGGCGATCTTCAGCGCCTTCGGCGCCGAGGGCGTGCTGTCGTTCCTCGTCACGCCCTATTCGCTGCTGATGCTGGCGGTCCTGTACTGCTCTTTCTACGCGACCTATCGCGGCTGCTTCAATATCGCGCCGCCGGAGGGGAACGGCGAGGCCGCCGCCTGACTTTCGCTGACCCCCCCCTCTCCCCAGCCCTTTCCCCCTGAGGGGGAGAGGGGGAACACCAAGGGCAAACTCAACGCCCGCGGATTGTCACAGACCTCATGCTTGCTCCCCTCTCCCGCTTGCGCGGAGAGGAGCCGGGGGAGAGGGCAAGCGACGCCCGCCCCCACCTCAATCGATCGCGTCCAGCTTCGCCACCGACAGCGCCAGCCACTTGGCGCCGTGGCGCTTGAATTCGATATTGGCGCGCGCGTCGGCGCCCTCGCCTTCCAGCGCCTTGATCACGCCCTCGCCGAACTTGTTGTGGAAGACCTGCTGGCCGATGCGCCAGCCCGATTCGGCCTGCCGCTTCTGGTCGGCGTAGCCGTTGCCGGTGTCCATGCCGCCGGTCGCGCGGCTGCCGGTATAGGGCACGTCCTCGGCGCGCTTGTACCAGTCGCGGCCCCACGCGCTTTCCGATGACTGGCGCCGCTGCGCGCCGTAGCTCTGCGCCGGCGGCGTCAGCCACTTCAGCGCGCCCTCGGGCAACTCGTCGAAGAAGCGCGAGCGGATGTGGTAGCGCACCTGGCCATGCAGCACGCGGCTCTGCGCGAAAGACAGATACAGCCGCTCGCGCGCCCGCGTGATCGCCACGTACATCAGCCGGCGCTCTTCCTCGAGGCCATCGGCATCGAGCATGCTGTTCTCGTGCGGGAACAGCCCTTCTTCGAGTCCGGTGATGAACACCACATTGAATTCGAGGCCCTTGGCCGCGTGCACGGTCATCATCTGCACCGCGTCCTGGCCGGCCTGGGCCTGGTTGTCGCCGGCCTCCAGCGACGCGTGGGTCAGGAAGGCGACCAGCGGCGTCATCACCTCGGGCAGCGCCTCGGGGTCCAGCACCTGCTGCTCCTGGTTGCCCTCGGCCAGCGCGGGCAGCGGACGATCGAGGCTCTGCCGGCGGCTGACCGGGATCGCGTTGGCCGGCGCGTCGAGGCCGTAGCCCTCCTCGACCACGAAGGCCTGCGCCGCGGTCACCAGTTCGCGCAGGTTCTCGATGCGGTCCTGGCCTTCCTTCTCGGCCTGGTAATGCGTGATCAGCCCGCTGGTATTGATCACGTATTCGACGGTCTCGGCCAGCGTCATCTGCCGGGTCTCGAAGCGCATCTGGTCGATCAGCCGCACGAACGACGCCAGCTTGCCGCCGGCCGCGCCGGCGACATAGGCGACCGCCTCCGACAGCGCGCAGTTGTACTGCCGCGCGGCGTCCTGCAGCGACTCGATCGAGCGCGCGCCGATGCCGCGGGCCGGGAAGTTGACCACACGGGCGAAGGCGGCGTCGTTGCGCGGATTCTCCAGCAGCTGCAGATAGGCCAGCGCGTGCTTGACCTCGGCCCGCTCGAAGAAGCGCAGGCCGCCATAGACGCGGTACGGAATGCCGGACGAGAACAGCGCGTGCTCGATCACGCGCGACTGCGCGTTGCTGCGATAGAGGATCGCGATCTCCGCGCGGCTGGCCCCCTGCGCGATCTGGTCGCGGATCTCCTCGACCAGCCAGCTGGCCTCCTGCCCGTCGGTGCCGGCCTGGAACACCCGCACCGGCTCGCCATGGCCCGCGTCGGTACGCAGGTTCTTGCCGAGCCGGCGCGCATTGTGGGCGATCAGGTGGTTGGCCGAGTCGAGGATATGGCCGTGCGAGCGGTAGTTCTGCTCGAGCTTGATCAGATGGCGCACGCGGAATTCGTGCTCGAAGTCGCGCATGTTGCCGACATTGGCGCCGCGGAAGGCGTAGATGCTCTGGTCGTCGTCGCCGACCGCGAACACCGCCGCCGCATTGCCGGTGCCGAAGCCCGCCAGCAGCTTCAGCCACTGGTACTGCAGCACGTTGGTGTCCTGGAACTCGTCGACCAGCACGTGGCGGAAGCGGTGCTGATAGTGCTGGCGGATCGCGTCGTTGTAGCGCAGCAGCTCGTAGCAGCGCAGCAGCAGCTCGGCGAAATCGACCACGCCCTCGCGCTGGCACTGCTCGTCGTAGGCGGCATACAGATCGACGAAGCGGCGGTTGAAGTCGTCGTTGGCCTCGACGTCGGCCGCGCGCAGGCCCTGCTCCTTCGCGCTGTTGATGAAGTACTGCAGGTTCTTGGCCGGGTACTTCTCGTCGTCGACGTTCAGCGACTTCAGCAGGCGCTTGAGCGCGGACAGCTGGTCCTGGCTGTCGAGGATCGAGAAGGTCTGCGGCAGGCCGGCATCGCGGAAATGCGCGCGCAGCATGCGGTTGCACAGCCCGTGGAAGGTGCCGATCCACATGCCGCGCGTATTGATCGGCAGCATCGACGACAGCCGCGTCTGCATCTCCTTGGCGGCCTTGTTGGTGAAGGTCACCGCCAGGATGCCCGCCGGCGACACGCGGCCGTTCTGGATCAGCCACGCGATGCGCGTGGTCAGCACCCGCGTCTTGCCGCTGCCCGCGCCCGCCAGGATCAGCGCCGGTTCGTCCGGCAGCGTGACGGCGGCAAGTTGTTCGGCGTTCAGATTGGCAAGCAGGTCGGACATCGGGAGGGGCCTTGAGGAATCGGGCCATTATAACGGCGCGACCTTCCCCGGACCCTCGGCTCCCCTGCCCGTCGCGCGGGCCCCGGCCCTGCCCTGTGCCCTATGGCACCGCGGCGCCGTCGCGCTCCCGCGGCTCGAAGCACGGCGCCAGGCAGGCCTTCAACAGGCGCCGGGCCTCGCCGTGGATGCGCTCGCGCACGGCCTCGTCCTCGCCCTCGCCCAGGTCCATCAGTGCGGTCAGCACCTCGATCGCGCAGCGCGCGGTCAGCCGCGCGTCGTCCTCGGCCACCTGCTGGTTCTGCATCAGCCAGCGCGCCAGCAGTTCGGCGACCTCGCGGCTGGTGGCATCGTGGATCCGGCGCAGTTCCGGCGACGACTGCATCGCCCGGCGCAGCGCGATGCTGCCCGGCTGGCGGCTGCGCGCGCTGCGCACCTGGTCGAACACCGCATCGACCACGGCGCGCCAGTCCGCCACCGTCCCCGCCGACGGCAGCACCGACAGCGAATCGGCGGCGCGCTGGCGCATCTGGTGCTCGAACAGCGCGTTGATGACCGACAGCTTGTTCGGAAAGTACTTGTACAGCGTGGCGATATTGATGCCCGCGCGGCTGGCGATCAGATTGGTGGTGATTCGCTCGACGCCGACCTCGTCCAGCAGCGACGCGGTGGTGTCGAGAATGCGTTCGAAGGTGACCCGGCCGCGCGCCCGCACCGGAGCCCGGCGCAGGCGCAGCAGCAGCGGCGCCAGGCTGTGGCCGGCGGCGCCTCCCTGATTGTGTTCGTTTTCGTTCTGGTTCATGTCCACGACCCGGCCGTCGGCCGACTGCACCGCCGGGCCCGCCCGCGCCCCGGCAACCCGCCCGGACCGCCATGCGGCGTCCCCTGCCCGAGCCCCCAACGCAGACGATAGGCCCCGCGGCGTGCCGCGACCGTGCTCTAGCGAACGCATCGGCCGCCGCGAAGCCGCCATACTGCGGTTCGTCCTGCGGTGGATACGAGGCGGCGCGCGGCGGGCAGGCGCGCCCCGCATGGGCATTTTGGGCGTCACCGAGCGGGCTCCCCTATAATTTAGGGCTTGTCTCCCTTTGGCCGCGCCCGCCAGGCGCGCACCAGACCGCAAGAGCCGCACCGGCTCGCACGGCCTTCACGCATCGATCGACATCCCAGCATGACCGCCCAAGACCAGTCCCTAGCCAAGAGCTTCGAACCCGCCGCCATCGAGGCCAAATGGGGCCCCGAGTGGGAAAAACGGGGCATCGCCAAGCCCACCCTCGACCCGGACCGGCCCGATTTCGCCATCCAGCTGCCGCCGCCCAACGTCACCGGCACGCTGCACATGGGACACGCGTTCAACCAGACCATCATGGACGGCCTGGCGCGCCACGCGCGCATGCGGGGCGCCAACACGCTGTGGGTGCCGGGCACCGACCACGCCGGCATCGCCACGCAGATCGTGGTCGAGCGCCAGCTCGACGCGCAGGGCGTCTCGCGGCACGACCTCGGCCGCGAGGCCTTCGTCGAGAAGGTATGGGCCTGGAAGGAGGAATCGGGTTCGACCATCACGCGGCAGGTGCGGCGCATGGGCGCGTCGATCGACTGGAGCCGCGAATATTTCACGATGGACCCGAAGATGTCGCGCGTGGTCACCGAAGTGTTCGTGCGGCTGCACGAGCAGGGGCTGATCTACCGGGGCAAGCGGCTGGTCAACTGGGACCCGGTGCTGGGCACCGCCGTGTCGGACCTGGAGGTCGAGAGCGTCGAGGAGGAAGGCTCGCTCTGGCATATCCGCTATCCGCTGGTCGAGGCGGACACGCGCACCGGCCTGACCCATCTGACGGTCGCCACCACGCGTCCGGAAACGATGCTGGGCGACGTCGCGCTGATGGTCCATCCCGAGGACGAGCGCTACGCGCACCTGATCGGCAAGATGGCCAAACTGCCGCTGACCGATCGCGAGATCCCGGTGATCGCGGACGACTACGTCGACCGCGAGTTCGGTACCGGCGTGGTCAAGGTCACGCCCGGCCATGACTTCAACGACTATGCGGTGGGCCTGCGCCACCAGCTGCCGCAACTGTCCGTGCTGACGCTCGACGCGAAGATCGCCGACAACGCGCCGGCGCAATACGTCGGCCTGGACCGTTTCGAGGCGCGCCGCCGCATCGTCGCCGACCTCGACGCCCAGGGCCTGCTGGCCGAGGTCAAGAAGCACAAGCTGATGACGCCCAAGAGCGAGCGCACCGGCAGCGTGATCGAGCCGATGCTGACCGACCAGTGGTTCGTCGCGATGAGCAAGCCGGCGCCCGAGGGCACCTTCTACCCCGGCCGCTCGATCGCCGAGGTCGCGCTCGATGCCGTGCAGAGCGGCGAGATCCGCCTGATCCCCGAAAACTGGGTCAGCACCTACAACCAGTGGCTGGCCAATATCCAGGACTGGTGCATCTCGCGCCAGCTGTGGTGGGGCCACCAGATCCCGGCCTGGTACGACGAGGCCGGCAACTGCTATGTCGCGCGCACCGAAGAGGAAGCGCGCGCGCAGGCGCGGGCGGCCGGCTTCGAAGGAACGCTGCGCCGCGACGAGGACGTGCTCGACACCTGGTTCTCGTCGGCGCTGGTGCCGTTCTCCTCGCTGGGCTGGCCCGAGCAGACGCCGGAGCTGCAGCACTTCCTGCCGTCGTCGGTGCTGGTCACCGGCTACGACATCATCTTCTTCTGGGTCGCGCGCATGGTCATGATGACCAAGCACTTTACCGGCCAGGTCCCGTTCAAGGACGTGTACGTGCACGGCCTGGTGCGCGACTTCGAAGGCAAGAAGATGAGCAAGTCCGAGGGCAACACGCTCGATCCGGTCGACCTGATCGACGGCATCGAGCTGCCCGAACTGCTGAAGAAGCGCACCACCGGCCTGCGCCGGCCCAAGGATGCGCCGAAGATCGAGGCCAAGACGAAGAAGGAATTCCCCAACGGCATTCCGGCCTTCGGCGCCGACGCGCTGCGCTTCACCTTCGCCTCGCTGGCCACGCTGGGCCGCAACGTCAACTTCGACACCGGCCGCTGCGAGGGCTACCGCAACTTCTGCAACAAGCTGTGGAACGCGACCCGCTTCGTGCTGATGAACACCGAGGGGCACGACTGCGGCATGGGGCCGTGCAACCAGGACTGCGGGCCGGACGGCTATCTGGACTTCTCGCAGGCCGACCGCTGGATCGTGTCGCTGCTGCAGCGGGTCGAGGCCGAGGTCGACAAGGGCTTTGCCGAATACCGCTTCGACAATATCGCCAACGCGATCTACAAGTTCGTCTGGGACGAGTACTGCGACTGGTATCTGGAGCTGGCCAAGGTGCAGATCCAGAACGGCACGCCGGCGCAGCAGCGCGCCACCCGCCGCACGCTGCTGCGCGTGCTCGAGACCGTGCTGCGGCTCGCGCATCCGATCATCCCGTTCATCACCGAGGAACTGTGGCAGAAGGTCGGCCCGCTGGCCGGCCGCGGCAAGGGCGACGGCAGCGAATCGATCGCGCTGCAGCCCTACCCGCTGGCGGCCGCCGCGAAGATCGACGAAACGGCCGAGGCCTGGGTCGCGCAGCTCAAGGCGATGGTCGATGCCTGCCGCAATCTGCGCGGCGAAATGAACATCTCGCCGGCGCAGCGGATCCCGCTGTACGCGCACGGCGACAACGCGTTCCTGCACGCGGCGAAGGACTATATCCAGGCGCTGGCGAAACTTTCCGAGGTTCGCGTCTTCGAAGACGAGCAGACCTTGATGACCGAAGGCGCCGGTGCACCGGTCGCCATCGTCGGCGGCAGTCACCTGCTGCTGAAGATCGAGATCGACATTGCCGCCGAACGCGTGCGCCTGGGCAAGGAGATCCAGCGCATCGGCGGCGAGATCGCCAAGGCCCGCGGCAAGCTGGCCAACGAGAGTTTCGTGGCCAAGGCGCCGGCCGCGGTGGTCGAACAGGAAAACCAGCGGCTGGCCGACTTCGAGCAGACGCTGGCCAAGCTGCAGGACCAGTTGCAACGGCTGCCGGCATGAGGTTGGCCGCCTGCGCCGGTGACGGCGTCGGCGGCGATCTCGATGTCGGTGTCCGGGCCGGCCTCGAGGCCGGCAACGTGGTTCAGGGCATGCGCCTTGCTTTGACGCAAGGCTGACGACATCAAAACTGAGAAGGAGCCTCTTTTATGGAAACCCGCGTCACCAAGGCCGTATTCCCGGTAGCCGGGCTCGGCACCCGTTTCCTGCCCGCTACCAAGGCGAGCCCCAAGGAAATGCTGCCCGTGGTGGACAAGCCGCTGATCCAGTATGCGGTCGAAGAGGCGATGGCTGCCGGCATCACGGAGATGATCTTCGTGACGGGCCGCTCCAAGCGTGCGATCGAGGACCATTTCGACAAGGCCTACGAGCTCGAGGTCGAGCTGGAGGCGAAGAACAAGCAGGCACTGCTCGAGGTCGTCCGCTCGATCAAGCCGTCGCATGTGGAATGCTTCTATGTGCGCCAGCCCGAGGCGCTCGGTCTGGGGCATGCGGTACTGTGCGCCGAGAAGCTGGTCGGCGACACCCCGTTCGCCGTGATGCTGGCCGACGACCTGCTCGACGGCCAGCCGCCGGTGATGAAGCAGATGGTCGACCTCTACAACCATTACAACTGCTCGATCCTCGGTGTGGAAGAAATTGCACCCGAGCAAAGTAAATCTTACGGCGTGGTCGACGGCCGCGAGTGGGACGAAGGCGTGATCAAGGTCGCCGGCATCGTCGAGAAGCCGGATCCGGAAGTGGCACCGTCGAACCTGGGCGTGGTCGGCCGTTACATCCTGACGCCGCGCATCTTCGAACATATCCGCAACCTGAAGCCCGGCGCCGGCGGCGAATTCCAGCTGACCGACGCGATCCAGTCGCTGCTGGGCCAGGAACAGGTGCTGGCCTACCGCTACCAGGGCGTGCGCTACGACTGCGGCAGCAAGCTCGGCTACCTGAAGGCGATGGTCGAATTCGCGCTGAAGCATCCCGAGGTCCGCGACGAGTTCGGCAGCTATCTGCGCGAGCGGATCTGAACGAATCGCAAGTCAGCGTTGTCCCGGCCGCCGTGGCACAAGGGACGCGCAAGGGCGGCAGCGCATGCTGTCGCCCCACCCACGGGCCATATGCTCCAGCGGATGGCATTGCACTATCATGGCTGCGGTATGCGAGCAGTACTTGCCGTGGGAGCCCCTCGTGAATCGCCTCGACCATGACACCGAAGCCGCCGTCCGGCAATTCCTGCGCCTGATATCCCGCCGTTATCCGACCGCGGGCGCCATCGTCTACGGCAGCCGCGCACGTGGCACGAACCGCCCGGACAGCGATGCCGACGTGGCCGTTCTTCTCGCCGGCGAACATCAACGATTTCTGCCAACCAAACTGGCGATGGCGGACGTCGCCTTCGATGTCCTGCTCGAAACGGGCGTCAATATTTCGCCGTTACCGGTCTGGCTGGACGAGTGGGAGCATCCTGAGGCGTACGACAATCCGGCCCTGCTGCGGAACATCGCGGCCGAAGGTGTCCGCCTGTGAACGGAAAACTGACGCCTGCCACATTGATGGCAAAGGCAGATCGTGCCTGCGCATCGGCGCACGCGCTGCTGGAGCTGGGCGACATGGACGGAGCATGCAACCGCGCCTACTACGCCATGTTCGACGCAGCTCGAGCCGCGCTGCTGGCCTCCGGCGCCGCGGTAAGGGCCGACATCGGCAAAACGCACAGCGGTCTGATCAAGGCCTTCGGCGAGCACCTGATCAAGCATGGGCCGATACCGAAGGAGATGGGGCGTTTGCTGAAACGGGCTTAGGAAGTCCGCTTGGTGGCCGATTACAAGAGCAACTCGGTCGAACTGGCCGACGCCGCGGAACTCGTTGGCCAAGCGGAATTGTTCGTGGGCGCCATGCGCGCCGCATTTCCGTCGGCGGGCTTCGAGGACGGCCAGGCAAAGGCCAGGTGACCTGGGCCGTCGAATGGCAAAACAAAAGCCGCCCGAGGGCGGCTTTGTCGTTTGCAACGCGGTCTGCTTACCGGCGCTTCATGTAGAACACGAAGACCTTGTCGACCTCCTGGTGCGACAGCAGTTCGTTGCCGGTCTGCTTGGCGAACGCCTGGAAGTCGCGGGTCGCGCCGGGATCGGTGGCCAGCACCTTCAGCACTTCTCCGCTCGCCATATCGGCCAGCGCCTTCTTGGTCCGCAAAATCGGCAGCGGGCAGTTCAGCCCGCGCGCGTCCACTTCCTTCTGGAACTCCATGGTCTCTTCCTTGCTTCCTTGGTATGGGCGATGTCGGCAAGCCTTCCGGGAGGCTTCATGGCCGGTATTGTAGCGTCGCGCCCGCCCCCGCCGCCCGGGCGGCCTCGCGCGGGTCGGGGATGTCCTCGCCGGTCTGGCGGTCGAAGAAGCGCACCGGATAGCCGCGCGCGGCCAGCCAGTCGGCCACCGCGAAGCCGGTGCCGGCATTCCAGATCCGCATCTTTTCCGGGGCCACCAGCTTGTAGTCGGCCAGTTCCTCGGACAGCGCGATGGTGCCGGTGGCACGCACGTGGTAGGCGATGATCAGCTCGTTCTTGCGCATGAATTCGTAGACGCCGATCAGCGACACCGACTGCGCGTCGAGATTGGTCTCTTCCTTCAGCTCGCGTGCCACGCCCGCTTCCGGCGTCTCGTCGCGCTCCAGAAAGCCGGTGACCAGCGCGTACATCGACGCCGGCCACGCGGCATTGCGCGCCAGCAGCAGCTTGCCCTCGTACTCGACGACCGCGGCCAGCACCGGCAGCGGGTTGTCCCACTGGACGAAGTGGCAATCGTCCTGCACGCAGGCCATGCGTTCGCGCCCGGACATCGGCAGCGCCATCAGCGGCGTGCCGCAATGGGGACAGTAGCGATAGGAGGGCATGGCTCGATTTCCTGTTTGCGGTTTGCGCTGATGGCTGTTCGATGGCGCGAGGCGCCGGACTCAGGCGGCGATCATGCGGCGCAGACCGCCCGCATGTCCGCCGCCAGCGCCTCGACGGTCTCGGGCTGCAGATCCCACGAGCACATGAAGCGGCAGCCGCCGGCGCCGATGAACGTATAGAAGCGCCAGCCGCGCGCGCGCAGCGCCTCGATCGCCGGCAGCGGCAGCTCGGCAAACACGGCATTGGCCTGGGTCGGGAACATGATGCGCACGCCCGGAATGCTGGCGATGCGATCGTGCAGCAGCTGCGCCATCGCATTGGCATGGCGCGCGTTGGCCAGCCACACGTCGTTCTCCAGCAGGCCCAGCCACGGCGCCGAGATGAAGCGCATCTTCGAGGCCAGCTGGCCGGCCTGCTTGACGCGGTAGGCAAAGTCTTCGGCCAGCTTGCGGTCGAAGAACACCACCGCCTCGCCGACCGGCAGGCCGTTCTTGGTGCCGCCGAAACACAGCACATCGACGCCGGCGCGCCAGGTGATCTCGGACGGATGCACGCCAAGCGACGCCACCGCGTTCGCGAAGCGCGCGCCGTCCATATGCACCCGCAATTGCCGCCGCTTGGCGATCGCCGAGATCGCGCGCACTTCCTCGACGGTATAGACGGTGCCGACCTCGGTCGATTGCGTCAGCGATACCACCTTGGGCTTCGGATAGTGGATGTCGTTGCGGCGCGTGACCAGCGCCTCGACCGCGTCCGGCGTCAGCTTGCCGTTCATGCCGGGCGCGGTCAGCAGCTTCGAGCCGTTGGAGAAGAACTCCGGCCCGCCGCATTCGTCGGTCTCGATGTGCGCCAGCTCGTGGCAGATCACCGAGTGGTACGACTGGCACAGTGCCGACAGCGCCAGCGAATTGGCCGCGGTGCCGTTGAACACGAAGAACACTTCGCAATCGGTCTGGAACAGGTCGCGGATCCGATCGCAGACCTTCTGCGTCCACGAGTCGTCGCCGTAGGCCTGTTCGTGGCCGCTGCCGTTGGCTTCGAGGAAGTACTTCAGCGATTCCGGGCAGAAGCCGGCGTAGTTGTCCGAGGCGAAATGCTGCATGACGGTTCCGTACAGGGGCGCGAGGCGCCGGTTCGTGGATGCCCGGGGAAAGGAACGAGGATGGCGATGATTGCGCGTGTTACTTCTTGTCGGCCCACAGCTCGCCGCCGGTGGCCCAGTTCTCGCGCTTGACGTCGGTGATGATGATGTCGACCGCGCCGGCCGAACAGCCGAGGGTTTCGCAGGTGACACGGGTCACTTCCTCGACGAACTTGCGCTTCTGCTCGACGGTGCGGCCCTCGAACATCTCTACGTGGAAAGTCGGCATGGATGGCTCCTGTTGTTATCGATGGATGGTGCGCAGACTGATGCGGCCGCGGCCGTCAGTCCCGATAGGAAGGATCGATTTTATCGAGTTTGCGCAGCAGCGACGGCCATTCCAGCGCGCCCTCGACGGCGCCGCCGTCGTCGAGCTGCGCCGAGGTCCGCGTCGCGACCTCGACCGTGGGCAGCACCACGCGCGTCGCGGTCAGCGCGCCGAGCTGGATTTCGCAGGCCTTGATCAGCGTGGCCATCAGCACATAGGCCTCGGCCACGGTACGGCCGACCGTCAGGGTGCCGTGGTTGCGCAGCAGCATCGCGGGATGGCCGCCCAGCGAGGCGGTCAGCCGCGCGCCCTCGGCCGGCGTGAAGGCCAGGCCCTCGTAGTCGTGATAGGCGAGCCGGCCGTGGAAGCGCATCGCATGCTGCGACAGCGGCAGCAGCCCGTCGGCCTGGGCCGATACCGCGACGCCCGCGGTATTGTGCAGGTGCATCACGCAGACCGCGTCCGGACGCGCCGCGTGCACGGCCGCATGCAACGCAAACCCGGTGACGTTGACCGGATGCGGGCTGTCGCCGACGACCTCGCCGCGGCCGTTGATCTTGACCAGGTCCGATGCGCGGATCTCGTCGAAGGCATGGCCGAACGGATTGATCAGGAAGTGGTCGGGCTCGCCGGGCACCGTGGCCGAGATATGCGTGTAGATCAGGTCGTCCCAGCCGGCCAGCGCGCATAGCCGATACGCCGCGGCGAGGTCGACGCGCATGGTGCGCTCCGCTTCGGACATGGTGGCCGGAGCGTTGGCGGAAGCGCCGGTGGCGCGGGCGGGTTGCAGGGCGAAGGACATCGATGGCTCCTTGCGCGTTCGGCGATGCCGGCCCGGAAGCCGGCCGCCGATGGCGGCGAAGGCGATACTGTAGCCGAAGCGCGCGGGCGCGTGGACCGCCCCAGCCGGCTCAGGTCACCGGCCCAGGTGACCGGCTCAGGCGTGCGGCGCCGCGGCGGACGGCAGCGGCGCGACCCGGCGCAGCCACAGGTAGATCAGCGCGCCGACCAGCAGCGCCAGTGCCGCTCCAGCCAACGACGCGGCAAAGCCGCCGGTGCGGGCCACCAGCGCGGTCGCGAACGGCGGCCCGACGATCTGCCCGAGCCCGTAGGCCGCGGTCATCAGGCCGATCAACCGCGGCGCCTGGTCGCCGGCAAGCCGGCGCGCCTCGTGCATGGCGAACAGCACCAGCGCGGTGAACGGCAAGCCGGCCAGCAGGCTGCTCAGCGCGAAGCCGGCCAGCGTCGGCCACACCGCCGCGATTGCCACGCCCGTCGCCTGCATGCCATAGGCCAGCGCCAGCAGCACGCGGTTGTCGTGCCGCACGCCGATGCGCACGGCCGTCAGCGCGCCGAGCGCCACCGCGGCGCCAAACAGCGGCCAGAACAGGTCCGCCCACAGCGAGCCGGGCATCGCCTCGCGCGCGATCACCGGCAGGAAGGTCGCGGTGATGATGT
>NZ_AMPR02000018.1:0-14206 GCF_000307735.3 Cupriavidus sp. HPC(L)
CGGCGCGCCGACCAGCGGCGACAGTGCCAGCGCCAGCAGCGAACGCGCGCGCTCGGCCAGCGAGTCCCCGCCGCGCCGCCAATCGCCCGGCGCGCGTCCGATCACCACCTTGGTCAGGTTGTGCCGCCGCACGTAGCCGGCCACCGCCTGCACCATGTCCGCACCGGCCAGCGTCTCGGTGCGCGCGCCCAGCTGCTCGGCCATCCGCATCGCGTGCTCGAGCCGGACCCTGGCCCGCTCCGACGGCGGCGCCAGCCGTGGCGTGGCGACCGTCACCACATGCCAGTCGCAATCGAGCTGGTCCGCCAGCCGCCGCGCGCTCTTGACCACCTGCGCGGCATCGTCGCCGCTGCCGATGCAGGCGAGCACCGCCTCGCGCGTGCGCCATACCGGCTGCACCGGTTCGGACTGGCGCCACGCGCGCACGTCGTGATCGACGCGTTCGGCGGTGCGGCGCAGCGCAAGCTCGCGCAGCGCGATCAGATTGCCCTTGCGGAAAAAATGGCGCGCGGCGTGGCGCGCCTGCTCGGGCAGATAGACCCTGCCCTCCTTGAGCCGGCGCAGCAGCTCGTCGGCCGGCAGGTCCACCAGCACGACCTCGTCGGCGCCATCGAACACCGCGTCGGGCACGGTTTCCCAGACCCGAATGCCGGTGATGCCGCCGACCGCCTCGTTCAGGCTGTCCAGGTGCTGGACGTTGACGGTGGTCCAGACATCGATGCCGGCGGCGCGCAGCTCCTGGATGTCCTGCCAGCGCTTGGGGTGGCGGCTGCCCGGCGCATTCGAATGCGCCAGCTCGTCGACCAGGATCAGCGCGGGTCGGCGCGCCAGCGCGCCGTCGAGGTCGAATTCGCGCAGCACGCGGCCGCGATAGGGCACGTCGCGCATCGGCAGCCGTTCCAGGCCGGCCAGCAGCGCCTCGGTCTCGGCGCGGCCATGCGTTTCCACCACGCCGATCGCCACATCGGTGCCCTGCGCCAGGGCCGCCCTGGCGGCGGCCAGCATCGCGAAGGTCTTGCCGACGCCGGCCGACGCGCCGAAATACACGCGCAGCTTGCCGCGCGCGGCACGCTCGCCCTGCTGCTGGACCATCCGCAGCAGCGCATCGGGATCGGCGCGCGCACCGGCATCGCGCAATTCGGCTTCGGTCATCGGCAATGGAACCGGACTGGGCCAAGGCAGAACAAGAGAAAGGCCATTCTGCCACGGCACCCGCGGCACTACTTCGGACCGGGCTCGCCGAGCGAGTCCAGCGCCAGGTTCAGCCGCAGCACGTTGACGCCGGCATCGCCGAGCACGGCCAGCGCGGGCCGGTCGGTGTTGGCGGCGATCAGCTCGCGTACCTGCTGCAATGTCAGGCCGCGCGCACGCGCGACCCGCGCCGCCTGATACTCGGCCGCGGCCTGGCTGATATGCGGGTCCAGGCCGCTGCCCGAGGCGGTAACGAGGTCCACCGGCACCGGCGCCGTGTTGCCCGGGTCGGCCGCGCGCAACGCCTCGATGCGTGCGCGCGCCGCGTCCGCCAGCGCCGGATTGCTGGGGCCGAGATTCGAGCCGCCCGAGGCCGCCGCGTTATAGGGCATCGGCGCGGTGGCGGACAGCCGGCCCCAGAAGTAGCGCGGCTCGGAGAATGGCTGCCCGATC
The DNA here is from genome assembly GCF_000307735.3 of Cupriavidus sp. HPC(L). Lineage (NCBI taxonomy): Bacteria > Pseudomonadati > Pseudomonadota > Betaproteobacteria > Burkholderiales > Burkholderiaceae > Cupriavidus > Cupriavidus sp. HPC(L). The sequence continues at coordinate 1,645 of NZ_AMPR02000018.1, forward strand.
AGCGACGAGCCGATCGTCCTGCCGTCCTTGACGATCAGCGAGCCGGCCGCCTCGTGCGGAAACACGCTTTTGGCCAGTCCCGTGACGATGGCCGGATACAGCAGGCCCGTGAGCACCGACAGCGCGGCGAAGACGGTCAGCAGCGGGCGCAGCATGCCCGGCTGTTCGGCGGCAAGGGGCGCGGCCTGCGGCGATGCGTGGGTATTCATCATGGTGTCCTTCGATTCGATGATTCAGCGATTGCGTGATCCGGCGCTCAGGCCCAGCCCAGCACGGTCAGCAGCATGTCGATCAGCTTGATGCCGGCGAACGGCACCAGGATGCCGCCGAGGCCGTAGACCAGCAGGTTCCGCCGCAACAGCACCGCCGCGCCCAGCGGCCGGTAGGCGACGCCCTTCAGCGCGAGCGGAATCAGCACGACGATGATCAGCGCGTTGAAGATGACGGCGGACAGGATGGCCGACGCCGGCGTGGACAGCCCCATCACGTTCAGCAGCCCCAGTTGCGGATAGGTGGTGGCGAACGCCGCCGGAATGATGGCGAAGTACTTGGCGATGTCGTTGGCCACGCTGAACGTGGTCAGCGACCCGCGCGTCATCAGCATCTGCTTGCCGATCTCGACGATCTCGATCAGCTTGGTCGGATTGCTGTCGAGGTCGACCATGTTGCCGGCTTCCCTGGCCGCCTGCGTGCCGCTGTTCATCGCCACCGCGACATCGGCCTGGGCCAGCGCCGGCGCGTCGTTGGTGCCGTCGCCGGTCATCGCCACCAGCCGCCCCTGCGCCTGGTACTGGCGGATCAGCTTGAGCTTGGCCTCGGGCGTGGCCTCCGCCAGGTAGTCGTCGACGCCCGCTTCCGCGGCGATCGACGCCGCGGTCAGCCGGTTGTCGCCGGTGATCATCACGGTCTCGATGCCCATCCGGCGCAGCTCGCCGAAACGCTCGCGGATGCCAGCCTTGACGATGTCCTTCAGCTCGACCACGCCCAGCACGCGAACCTGGCCGTGCTGCTCGTCGGCGACCACGAGCGGCGTGCTGCCGGCGCGGGCGACATCGTCGACGGCCTGCATGACGGCATCGGGAAACTTGCCGGCGCGCTCGGCCACGTAGCGGCGCACCGCATCGGCCGCCCCCTTGCGCACGTGGCGCGGCCCGCCGTTGCCCTGCAGGTCCACGCCGCTCATCCGCGTCTGCGCGGTGAAGGGCACGAACGTGGCATTGCGCTGCGGCACATCGGGGATGCGCAGGTCCGCCTGTTGGCGGGCCAGCGCGACGATGCTGCGGCCTTCCGGCGTGTCGTCGGCCAGCGACGACAGCCACGCCGCCTCGGCCAGCTGCGCCGGCGCCACGCCCGGCGCGGCAATGAACCGCGACGCCTGGCGGTTGCCATGGGTGATCGTGCCGGTCTTGTCGAGCAGCAGCACGTCGACGTCGCCGGCCGCTTCGACCGCGCGGCCCGAGGTGGCGATCACGTTGGCCGCCATCATCCGGCTCATGCCTGCCACGCCGATGGCCGACAGCAGGCCGCCGATGGTGGTCGGAATCAGGCAGACCAGCAGCGCCACCAGCACCGTGACGGTCACAGGCACGCCGGCCCTGGCCACCAGCACGCTGTAGACCGAGAACGGCTGCAGCGTCGCGGTGGCCAGCAGCAGCACGATGGTCAGGCCGACCAGCAGGATGGTCAGCGCCAGCTCGTTCGGCGTCTTCTGCCGTTTGGCGCCTTCGACCATCGCGATCATCCGGTCGATGAAGGTTTCGCCCGGATTGGCGGTGATCCGCACCACGATCCAGTCGGACAGCACGCGCGTGCCGCCGGTCACCGACGAGAAATCGCCGCCCGATTCGCGGATCACCGGCGCCGATTCCCCGGTGATCGCGCTCTCGTCGACCGACGCGACCCCTTCGATCACCTCGCCATCGCCGGGGATCATGTCGCCGGCCTCGACCAGCACCACATCGCCGCGGCGCAGCGCCGTGGCCGCGCGCGGCTCGATCGCGCCGCCGCGCCGTCCGTCCTTCAGCACGCGCGCCGTCACCGTGGTGCGCAGCCCGCGCAGCGCCGCGGCCTGTTGCTTGCTGCGCCCTTCGGCAAGCGCCTCGGCGAAGTTGGCGAACAGCACCGTGAACCAGAGCCAGACCGCGACGGCCAGGATGAAACCGGCGCTCTCGCCGCCAGCAGACGCCGCGGGCGCGAAGGCGGCGCGCAGGAACAGGATCGTGGTCAGGATGCTGCCGGCATAGACGACGAACATCACCGGATTGCGCAGCTGCTGGCGCGGCGACAGCTTGCGGAAGGCCGACGCAAGCGCGGGCTTGAGCAATTGCGGTGCGAACATGCCGTGCGCCGCGGCACGGTCGGAAGTGGGAGAGCGATCGGCCAAGGGCGTGGCGGCCGACATGTCGTCCGGATTGCCGCCGATCTCGGCCGCATTGGCCGTCGATTCTTGTTGCATGGGATCTCCGCAGTGCGCTAGAGAGGAGGAACGGACGTCGACGCTGCAAGTCGGCGCGTGGCGTCCGATGTCATCAAGAGAAAGAGAACGCCTGGCTCATCGAACCGCGGCGCCTTGCAGTTGCTCGGCCACTGGACCGAGCGCGAGCGCCGGCACATAGGTCAGCGCACCGACCAGCAGCACCGTGCCGGCCAGCAGCACCACGAACAGCGGTCCGTGCGTCGGCATGGTGCCGGCGCTCGCCGGCACGCGCTTCTTTGCCGCGAGGGTGCCGGCCATCGCGAGGACCGGGACGATCACCCAGAAGCGGCCGAACCACATCGCGGCCGCCAGCAACGTGTTGTAGAACGGCGTGTTGGCCGACAGCCCGGCGAACGCGCTGCCGTTGTTGTTCGCCGCGGACGACAGCGCGTACAGGATCTCGGAGAACCCATGCGTGCCGGGGTTCAGCACGCCGGCGCGGCCGGCGTCGGCCATCACCGCCACCGCGGTGCCCAGCAGCACCAGCAACGGCGTGACGAGAATGACGACGGCCGCCATCTTGATCTCGTAGGCCTCGATCTTCTTGCCCAGGTATTCGGGCGTGCGGCCGATCATCAGGCCGGCGATGAACACCGCCAGCACCGCATAGACCAGCATGCCGTACAGGCCCGAGCCGACGCCGCCGAACACGACCTCGCCCAGCTGCATCAGCAGCATCGGCACCAGCCCGCCGATCGCGGTGAACGAATCGTGCATCGCATTGACCGCGCCGCACGATGCCGCGGTGGTGATCGTGGCGAACAGCGCCGATGCCGCCAGGCCGAAGCGCGTTTCCTTGCCTTCCATATTGCCGCCGTCCTGCCAGGCTGATGCGGCGCTGTCCACCGGCAATCCCGCCAGCGCCGGATTGGCCTGGTGCTCGGCCAGCACGGCGACGCACGCCATCGCGACGAAGATCGCCGTCATCGCCGCGAGCACGGCCAGGCCCTGGCGGCGGTCGCCGACCATCTCGCCGAACGTGAAGCACAGTGCGGCCGGGATCAGCAAGATCGCCAGCATCTCGATCAGGTTGGCCAGCGCGGTCGGGTTCTCGAACGGATGGGCCGAGTTGGCGTTGAAGAAGCCGCCGCCATTGGTGCCGAGCATCTTGATCGCTTCCTGCGACGCGACGGGACCCATCGCCAGCGTCTGCTGTTCCGTACGGACCGGCTCGACGATGGGCTGGCCCAGGGCACTCCGCAGCGGCTGCCCGGCGGCATCGGTCTTCGGCACCGTGTATTCGACCGCCGACACCATCGACACCTGCTTGTAGGCATCGAGGTTCTGGATCACGCCCTGGCTGACCAGGGCCAGCGCGATGACGGTCGCGATCGGCACCAGCACGTACAGCGTGGTACGGGTCATGTCGACCCAGAAATTGCCGATGGTCGCCGCGCTCTGCCGCGCGAAGCCGCGGATCAGCGCAAACACCACGGCGATGCCGGTGGCCGCGGACACGAAGTTCTGCACGGTCAGGCCCAGCATCTGCGTCAGATAGGTCATCGTCGATTCGCCGGCATAGCCCTGCCAGTTGGTGTTCGCGACGAAACTGATGGCCGTGTTGAACGCGGAATCGGGCGACACCGGGCCGAAGCCCTGCGGATTGAGCGGCAGCATGCCCTGCAAGCGCTGCAGGCCATAGACCACCACTACACCGAGCACGTTGAACGCCAGCACGGCCATCGCATACCGCTGCCAGCCCATCTCGGCATCGGCGCGTATGCCGGCGGCGCGATAGAGCAGGCGCTCGAGCGGCCGCCCCCAGGCGGTCCACGCGTATTGGCCGTCCTCGACGGCCCGGCGCAGATAGCGTCCAAGCAGCGGGGCGATCGCCATCAGCACGGCGAGATACAGGGCCAGCAGGCCGATGAACTGCGTGGTCATCAGAATTTCTCCGGGCGCAGCAGCGCGATCAGCAGATAGACGAAGAGGGCCGCGGCCATCGCCGCGGCCAGCAGATCGGTCCAGTCCATCATTGCCCCCTGCCCGGGGTGGCGCCGCGCGGCGCCGAGTCGTTCGCCGGGCCATGCTGGCCCGCATTGGCCGGTGCGCGCGGCGCCAGCGCGACGCACAGCCGCAGCAGCACGGCGCCGAGTCCGGCGAAACCGAACAGTACGATCAGGAAGATCCCGTCCATGGCAAATACCGAGAGTGATACCGGCTTGCAGATTAGGGATGGACGGCTAAAAACGGGGTAGAAAGGCGGCGGTGAGGCGTAAAGAAGGTATAAAGATGCGGCAACCGATGTCGTCAATCGATTTGCGGCATTGTTTTGACAGCCCGGCACATGACCTGTATAACGGGAACCGCAGGATCTTCAAGCAAGCACGTCGATTACCGAGTTGGCCGCCCCCGGCTCCGCCACTTCTTCTCCATGTTTCTTCTTGATCGTCATGCCCCTCGGGACATTCGTCCGATGGGAACAGTCCAGGAGATAGTCATGGATACCGGTACCGTAAAGTGGTTTAACGATTCGAAGGGCTTCGGCTTCATTACGCCGGACGCCGGCGGCGACGATCTGTTCGCGCATTTTTCCGAAATTCAGGGCAGCGGCTTCAAGTCGCTGCAGGAAGGACAGAAGGTGCGCTTCGTGCGCGGCGTCGGCCAGAAGGGCCCGGCCGCCACGAAGATCGAAGCGATCTGACGCTAGCCACGAAAACCCCGCACCTGCGGGGTTTTTTATTGCCGGCGGTTCTTTTGCTGATTGCAGCAAGCCGGCGTCCACGTTGTTCAACAGGAGCGATGCATGGACTCCCTTCCGACCGCCAGCTACAAGGGCTACGAGCTCTATCCGCTGGTCTACCGGCGCGCGCCGGTGCAGACATGGCCGCGCACCAAGCCCGAACTCGCTTTCGATGTCTCCGTGATGATCTGCGTCGAGGGCCAGCCGCCGGGCAACGAGCAATCGCGGCTGTACCGCCTGACCAGCGGATCGTGCGAGAACGTCGGCACCGCTAGGCGCGCCGCCGTCGACTACGGCCGCGCCATCATCGACGGCCTGGTTCCGACCGAAACGCTGCCTACGGCCTGAAGCGCCAAAGCGAGCCCGCCATGAGCGAAGCCGTCAGTTACCTTTGTACGTTGCCATGGGCCGGCACCAGCCTTGCCTACCATGTCAGCGTCAACTTCGCCGGTTCCGGCGAATGCGATTGCGTGCGCTTCACCAGCTTCGTCGGCGTGGGCCGGCGCTCCTTTACGATCCGCGCCGGTGCGGGCGCTGACCTGCGCACGCTGACGCGCGACGGCGAGGCGCTGTGCCGGCTGGCCATCGGCCAGGCGCTGCGCGACGCGTTGCACGACAAGACGCTGGCCGGCGACCACCTGCTCGATGCGCTGGCCGCACCCTGGCAAGGCGAGCTGCGCCCGGTACGGTCGCGCGACGCGAGCCGGCCCGCCCGTTCGCGGTTGCAGTCGTTCGGCGTGTAAGGCGGGACGGGTCGACGCGCGGATCGTCGATCGTTCAGCGTTCCCGCTGTCCGGCATCGGCGGCCGCCTGCACCGATTCGGCGCCGAGCCGCACTACTTCGATGCGATCGATGCGCCGTTCGGTCGCCTCCACCACCGTGAAGCGATAACCGTCCAGATCGATCGCACTGCCCGCGGGCGGCACGATGCCGAAGCGGTCCAGCAGCAGGCCGCCCAGCGACGCATAGCGCCCCTGCGATTGCGTCCACGGTTCGCCCAGTTCCAGCACATGGGCCACCGCATGCAGATCGGCACTGCCGTCGATCAGCCAACGCCCCTGTCCCGCCGCCGCGATGGTCGGATGTTCATCCTCGTCGGGGAACTCTCCGGCGATCGCCTCGAGCACGTCGACCGGCGTGACGACCCCCAGCACCGCGCCGTATTCGTCGGTCACCAGCACCAGCTGGCCGCGCGAGGCGCGCAGCGTCTCCATCAACGGCAGGATGCGGATCGATTCCGGCACCACGATCGGCGGCCGCAGGCTTGTCTCGTCGATGCGGCCCTGTTCGGCCAGAGTGCCGATCAGGTCCTTGCCGCGCGCGACGCCAAGGATCTCGTCCAGCTGTCCGCGGCAGACCGGAAAGAAGCTGTGCGGCGTGGCGAGGATCTGCCGGCGCAGCGTGTCGGCATCCTGCTCGATATCGATCCACGACAGTTCCGAGCGCGGCGTCATGATCGAGCGGACCGAGCGTTCGGCCAGCGACAGCACGCCGCTGACCATGGTGCGCTCCTCCGGCGCGAACGCGGCCGGCGCGGCGGTATCCGGCCTGACCGGCTCGCCGGCCTGCCCTTGCGCCGCACGGCGCGCACCCAGCAGGCGCAGCACCGCATCCGCGGTGCGCTGCCGCATCGGCCGGCGCGCCTCGTAGCGCAGCAGATTGCGGCGCGCCAGCTGGTTCAGCGCCTCGATGCCGACCGAGAAGCCAATCGCCGCGTACAGATAGCCCTTCGGGATATGGAAGCCGAAGCCATCGGCAACCAGGCTCAGGCCGATCATCAGCAGGAAGCTCAGGCACAGCACGACCACGGTAGGGTGGGCATTGACGAAGCGCGTCAGCGGCTTGGACGCGAACAGCATCACCGCGATCGCGACCACCACCGCGACCATCATCACGCTCAGGTGGTCGACCATGCCGACCGCGGTGATCACCGAGTCCAGCGAGAACACCGCATCGAGAATGACGATCTGCGTGACCACCAGCCAGAAGCCCGCATAGGCGGGCTTCTCGACCTCATGCTCGGGCTTGCCTTCGATCCGCTCGTGCAGCTCCAGCGTGGCCTTGACCAGCAGGAAGATGCCCCCGGCCAGCAGGATCAGGTCGCGACCCGAAAATTCCAGCGGACCGAGCGCGAACAGGGGCCGCGTCAGCGTGACCAGCCAGGACATCACCGACAGCAGGCCCAGCCGCATGAACAGCGCCAGCGACAGGCCGATGATGCGCGCCTTGTCGCGCTGCTCCGGCGGCAGCTTGTCGGCCAGGATCGCGATGAAGACCAGGTTGTCGATGCCCAGCACGATCTCGAGCACGATCAGCGTCGCCAGGCCAATCCATATCGTGGGGTCAGTCAGCCATTCCATGTGAGCGTCGTCGTGTGGGGCAGCAAGGGGCCGCCGCGATCGGAATGGCCGCGGCAGCCGGATACGCCACAGTGTAGGGCCGGGCCCGGCTACCGCGTCAATAGGAGGGAGGATGACAAGCGCGGCGCGCGTTCGATCAGGCGGCGGCGCGCGCCGGCGTCCTGCCGGCAGGACGCGCCAACCCAAGATGTTCGCGCAGCGTCGCGCCTTCGTACTCGGTACGGAAGATGCCGCGCCGCTGCAGGATCGGCACCACGCCGTCGACGAAGTCCTGCAGGCCGTCGGGCAGCGCGTCCGGCATCAGGTTGAAGCCATCGGCCGCGCCGTGACGGAACCAGTGCTCGATGTCGTCGGCGATCTGCTCGGGCGTGCCGACGATCACGCGGTGGCCGCCGCCGCCCGCCAGCTCGCGGATCAGCGCGCGCACCGTCAGGTTCCGCCGTCTCGCCGCCGCCAGCGTCGCGCGGAAGAAGGTGTGGTTGCCATTGGCCGGCACGGCCAGATCGTCGGGCAACGGCGCATCGAGCTGCAGTCGCTCGGCCTCGATGCCGAGCGTGCCGGCAAGACGGTTCAGGCTGTAGTCCCATGGAATCAGGTCGACCAGCGCATCGCGCCGCTGCCGCGCCTGCGCCTCGGTGGCGCCGATGATGGTGGTCAGGCCCGGCAGCACCTTGACCGCATCCGCACCGCGCCCCAGTGCTCCGGCGCGTGCATTGATGGCGCGCTTGTACGCCAGCGCCTCGTCGAACGACTGCGCTGCCGAAAACACGGCCTCGGCATGGCGCGCGGCGAGCTCGCGGCCATCGTCGGAACCGCCGGCCTGGAACAGCACCGGATGGCCCTGCGGCGGCCGTGGCAGGTTCAGCGGACCGTGCACGTCGAAGAACGCGCCATGATGGCCGACCGGCTGCAGCATCGCGGTATCGACGAAGCGCCCGCGGGTCTTGTCACCGATGAAGGCGTCGTCCTCCCAGCTGTCCCACAACGCCTTGACCAGCGTCGTGAATTCGTCGGCGCGCGCGTAGCGCTGGCCGTGATCGGGCGGGGCGGCCCGGCCGAAATTGCGCGCCGAGCCCGCATCGGCGGTCGTCACCACATTCCATCCGGCGCGCCCGCCACTGACATGGTCCAGGGTCGCAAAACGCCGCGCGACGTTGTAGGGCTCGTTGTAGCTGGTCGATACGGTGGCCACCAGCCCGATATGCGTGGTCGCGGCGGCGACGCAGGCCAGCAGCAGCGTCGGCTCCAGCGCGGTGATCGGACGGAAATGGATCTGGTCGGCGATCGACGCGTTGTCGGCAAGGAAGATCGCATCGAACTTTGCGGCCTCCGCGATGCGTGCCACGCGCACGTAGTGCTGCACGTCGACGAAGGCGCGCGGATCGCTGGCGGGCAGGCGCCAGGCCGACGGCACGAAGCCGGAATGCAAGGCGTTGATGTTCAGATGCAGCTGGCGCGGCGGTGTGGTCGATGTCATCGCGGGTCTCCGATTGCCCAGGACATGGCTCAGAACACCCGGCCTTCGGTCAGGTGGGTGGTCTCGCCGTTCAGGTGATAGGCGCCGACCACGCGCGCCTTGTGCAGCAGCGGGTTGTGGCTGAAGATCGTGCGCAGGTTGCGCCAGTGGCGGTCGAAGTTGTAGCGCTTCGCCGTGAACGTCGCCCCGCCCGCCTCGAACATCCGCTCGCCCACGTGCAGCGCCAGCTTGCTGACCACCAGCTGTGTCTGCGCCGTGGCCAGCGCGCCCTGCAGCACCAGCGCCTCGGCATCGTCGGCGCCAGCCAGCAGCGCGTCGGCCGAGCGGTCCAGCATGCGCGCGTTGTCGCGGACCAGCGCATCGATCGCATGGCTGTGCGCGGCCAGATCGCCGATCACCTGCTGGATGAAATGGTCCTCGCGCGCGGACGGCGCCGGACTGTGCAGCGCGGGACGGCCGTGGTCCTGCACATAGCGCCGCGCATCGGCCCACGCGTTGCGCACGATGCCGGCCGCCACCGCGACCAGATGCAGCTGGCGCAGCGCGCCGCAATGGCGGCCGACCAGCGTGCTGTTGCCGCGCCGGGTCACCTCGTCGGCAAACACCTGCACGTCATCCAGCACCAGGCTGCCGCTGGCCGTCATGCGCTGGCCCATGCCGTCCCAGTCGTCGACCACGCTGAAGCCGGGGCGGTCGGTCGGGATCACGATCGAGGCATCGGCGCCGTCGGCGTCCTTGACGTTGATGCGTGCGTAGTCGGCAAAGGCGGTGCCGGTCGAGTAGTACTTGCGGCCGGACAGCCGGTAATGATCGCCGTCGCGGCGCAGCGCCGTGGTGATCTCGCCGGGCCGGGCGGTACCGGCCTCGGTCGATGCCCCGCCGAAGATGGCGCCGCCGACGATGCGCTGCACCTGCACGTCGTTGAAGGCCGAGCGCGGCGACAGCCGCAACGACTCGGTCTGATCGAAATGGATGCGCAGCGCATGCGCGACGTTGGACTCTTGCGCCGCAATGGTGGCGATCACCTCGAACAGATCGGCCAGCGAGCCGCCCAGCCCGCCCCGCTCCGCCGGAATCCGCAACAGCCCCAGGCCGGACTGCCGGAACAGCGCAAAGCCCTCATAGGGCAGCAGACGCCGCGCCTCGCGCGCGGCCGCATCGGTACCGATCTTCTGCGCCAGCTCGGGCAGCGACTCCAGCGCGGCCCGCAGGGCGCGGCGCGCGTCGAAGTCCAACGGGGCATTCATTGGCAGGTCCTCCTGGCCGGATCAACAGGCTACGAGGATAGGGACGCTGCGCCTGAAGCGGAACGAAGGAAAGGGGATATCGATATCCGCGCGGGTGTTCTTTGGATAGGCGCAGAGACGCGATCCCGCGCGCAACATCGGCCGCCCCAATGAAAAGAGCCCGCATGAAGCGGGCTCGATCGGCTGCCGGTGAGGCAGTGAAGCGGGGAGGAGGGACTCAGAACGGAATGTCGTCGTCCATGTCCTCGAAGCCGTTCGACGGCGACTGCTGCGGCCGGCGTGCGCCACCGCCCTGGCCGCCGCCACCACCTTGCGCACCGCGGCCGCCGCCACCACCGCCATAGCCGCCGCCCGACGATTCGCGGGCGTAGCCGCCGCCTTCGTCGCCGCCGCCACCACCACCCTGGCGCGAGCCGAGCATCTGCATTTGTTCAGCGACGATTTCGGTGCTGTACTTGTCCTGGCCCGACTGGTCCTGCCACTTGCGGGTGCGGATGCGGCCTTCGATATAGACCTGGGAGCCCTTGCGCAGGTACTGGCCGGCGATCTCGGCGAGCTTGCCGAAGAAAGCCACGCGGTGCCATTCGGTCAGCTCCTTCATGTCGCCGCTCTGCTTGTCCTTGTAGCGGTCGGTGGTGGCCAGCCGGATATTGGTCACGGCATCGCCACTGGGCATATAGCGCGTTTCGGGGTCCGCGCCGAGATTGCCGACGAGGATGACTTTGTTGACGGATGCCATGAGGTGTTCTCCGAGAACCGCGCCCCGATGGGCGGCGCGGCAATGTGCTGACTGGTTTGACTCTTTCGACTGATTCGCGCCGGGCGCGCCGATGGTAGTGCGGGCCGGCGCCGCAAAGCGTGTCCGCGTGATGCGGCCGTCGCCGTGACCGCCGCGGTTACATCGTGCCCGGCAGGCCGCCGCTCAGTGCGCCGGCTGCGGCTCGCTGTCCGGGCCGCCGTGGCGGACCCTGGCGGGCGGCGGCTTCATGCCCCAGGCGATTATAAGCCAGAGGACCAGCACGGCCGCGCAGCCGTGGAAGACCGCGCTGCGGCCGGCGTGCTGCAGCAGCCAGCCGCCGACGGCGCCGCCGAGGAACAGCCCGATCGCCTGGGCCGTGTTGTAGACGCCGAGCGCGGCGCCGCGCGATGCCGCCGCATAGCGCGACACCAGCGAGGGCTGCATCGCCTCCAGCACGTTGAATGCCACGAAAAACAGCAGCAGCACCCCGACGATCGGCCACAGGCCGTGCACCGCGGCGAACAGCAGCTGCACCGCGGTCATCAGCGCGACCGCGCCGAGCAGCACCGGGCGGATGCGGCCGTAGCGCTCGGCCGCCATCATCGGCGCCAGCATCAGCAGGAACGACACCAGCACGACCGGCAGATAGATTTTCCAGTGCGAATCGACCGGCATGCCGGCATCGGCCAGCATGCCCGGCACCACCATGAACATCGCGACCTGGGAGGCATGTAGCGCCAGCACGCCGACGTTCATGCGCGCGAGGTCAGGATTCAACAGCACCTTCGGCAAGACCCGGTGCAGCGGCAGCTGGTCCGGATGGGGCGGCGGCGGGGTCGGTACCAGGAACAGCGTGACGGCGATCGCCAGCAGGCCCAGCACCGACATCAGCGTGAAGATTCCCGGCATGCCGATGGTGCGCAGCAGCGGCGAGGCAATCACCAGCGACAGCGCGAAGGTCAGGCCGATGCTGCCGCCGACCATTGCCATCGCCTTGGTCCGATGGCGCTCGCTGGTCAGGTCCGCGATGCAGGCGGTGATCGCGGCCGAGATCGCGCCCGTGCCCTGCAACGCGCGGCCGGCGATGATGCCGGTCAGCGTGTCGGAGAACGCCGCCACCAGCCCGCCCGCGACGAACAGCAGCAGGCCGCCGATCATCACGGGCTTGCGGCCGATGCGGTCGGACAGCCAGCCAAGCGGAATATGCAGGAAGGCCTGCATCAGGCCGTAGATGCCCATCGCCAGGCCGATGCGCTGGGCGTCGTGCCCGTCGGGCAGCGTGCGCGCGTATTCGGCGAAGACAGGCAGGATCAGGAACAGGCCCAGCATGCGCAGCGCGAAGATGCTGGCCAGCGACACGCTGGCGCGCAGCTCGACACGGGTCATCCGTGCGGAGGCCGCACCGGCTGCGCGTTCGGCACCATCGGCCGCGGCTGGGGAAGAAGTCTGGGTCGACGGCATTGCGCTCGTGGGGACTCGGGTGTGACGGGTGGCCGGCCGTGCGCCGGGCCCCGCGCCGCGGTACGCGGCCATGCCGGGGCGCCATCCAAACCGCCACCGTGGCCACCGTGCCGGGCGC
>NZ_AMPR02000017.1:0-14226 GCF_000307735.3 Cupriavidus sp. HPC(L)
CTGAGCGGCAGCCGGCCCGGCGCCGCCGGTGCGATCGGCGCGCCGGCAGCGCCGACCCTCCACCATCGATTTCAACCCCGCGCCCATCCCGGGCGCGTTTTCACGGTGCCGCGGCCCCACGTTCGAGCCGTCGCGGCGCCAGCATCAACGAAGGAAAGCAACACCATGCAACGCATCATTCTGCGCGCCAAGCTGCATCGCGTCACCGTGACGCAGGCCGACCTGCACTACGAGGGGTCGTGCGGCATCGACGAGGATCTGCTCGACGCGGCGGACATGAAGGAGTACGAGAAGATCGAGCTCTATAACGTCAACAACGGCGAGCGTTTCTCGACCTACATCATCAAGGGCAAGCGCGGCACCGGCGAGATCTCGCTGAACGGCGCCGCCGCCCGCCGCGCCCACCTGGGCGACCACCTGATCATCTGCACCTACGCGCCGATGAGCGATGCGGAACTGGCCGACTACAAGCCGAAGATCGTGCTGGTCGACGACAACAACCGCATCAAGGAAATCAAGAAGGTGTAATCCCATGATCGCCGCGCGCAGGCAGTCTCGCCCGCAGTCCCGGCATGCCAACGGTGGCCCTGGCGCATGGCGCCGCTGGCTGATCGTTGTCTTGACGGCGGGCTGCGCGGCCTGCGCGGGCGTATCGACACCCGCATCGCCATCGCCTGACGGCGGTGCCCCGCCGACTTCCGCCGCGGCGGACCCGCTGCCCTCCTGGCGCGACGGTCCCGCCAAGCAGGCGATCCTGCGCTTCGTGCGCGACACCACCACCGTGGGCGGCCCGGCCTTCGTCGCCCCGGCGGACCGCATCGCCATCTTCGACAACGACGGCACGCTGTGGCGCGAGGACCCGCGCGCCGAGCTGCTGTTCGTCGCGCACCTGGCGCGTGCGCGCACCGACGCCGATCCCGCGCTGGGCGCGCAAAGCCCCTACCGCGAATTCCTCGCCGATCCGCGCGGCTACCTGCAGCGCGGCGACACCGCGGCGCTGCAGCTGCTGCACGCCGTGTACGGCAACACCGCGGTCGAATCGTTCCAGGACGAGGCGCGGCGCTTTCTCGCGGCCGCCCGTCATCCCCGCAGCCGCGCGCCGCTGCGCGACGGCATCTACCAGCCGATGCTCGAGCTGCTCGCCCATCTGCGCGCGCAGGGCTACCAGACCTGGCTGTGCGCGGGTTCCACCGCCGACTTCATGCGTGCGTTCTCCGCGGACTACTACGGCATCGCGCCACAGCAGGTGATCGGCTCCCGGCTGGCAATGCGCTTTCGCGAAACCGCACAGGGGAACGCGGTCTGGCGCGAGCCGCGCGTCGACAGCTTCAACGACAAAGAGAACAAACCCGCCAATATCGCGCTGCAGATCGGCCAGCGGCCGGTGTTCGCGGCCGGCAATGTCGGCGGCGCCGGCGATATCGCGATGCTGGCCTACAGCCAGGGACGGCACGGGCCATCGTTCCAGATGCTGATCGACCATGACGACGCGCAGCGCGAGTCCGCCTATACGGAGCCGGATGGCGCGTCGCTGAAGGCCGCCGCCGCGCACCGCTGGACCGTGGTCAGCATGCGGCGCGACTGGGAGCGGGTATTCGTGCCGCCGTCGGCACGGACGCCATCACCGGCGCTGGCCGGCGAGCCAATGGCGAAGCCGGCCGCGCCATAGCCGGGAAACTGCGCGGACAACCGAATTCAAGCAACGGGAGGAGAAGTCGATGGAGATGGTGAACCACACGGTGATCAACCTGATCATCTTCGTGCTGGCGATCTACGTGGGCTACCACGTGGTCTGGACGGTTACGCCGGCGCTGCATACCCCGCTGATGGCGGTCACCAACGCGATCTCGGCGATCATCATCGTCGGCGCGATGCTGGCCGCGGGGCTGACCGAAGGCGGCGTCGGCCGCGCGATGGGCACGCTGGCCGTGGCCCTGGCCGCGGTCAACGTGTTCGGCGGCTTCCTGGTGACCCAGCGCATGCTGGAGATGTTCAAGAAGAAGGAGCCGAAGAAGTCGGCTCCGGCCGGCAACAAGGAGGGCGCGCAATGAGCATGAACGTCGTCACGCTGCTCTACCTGGTGGCCTCGGTCTGCTTCATCCAGGCCTTGAAGGGGCTCTCGCATCCAGCCACCGCGCGCCGCGGCAACGCCTTCGGCATGATCGGCATGGCGATCGCCGCGCTGACCACCGTCGCGCTGATCGTCAAGCTGAAGAACGAGTTCCTGGCCGCCGGCATCGGCCAGTCGTCGATCGGCACCGGGCTCGGCCTGATCCTGGCCGGACTGGTGGTCGGCGGCGGCATCGGCGCCTACGTCGCGAAGAAGGTCGAGATGACCAAGATGCCGGAGCTGGTCGCGGCGATGCACTCGCTGATCGGCCTGGCGGCGGTCTTCATCGCGATCGCGGCGGTGGCGGAACCGGCCGCCTTCGGCATCACCGCGGCCGGCTCGCACGAGATTCCGCTGGGCAACCGCATCGAGCTGTTCATCGGCTGCTTCGTCGGTGCGATCACCTTCTCCGGTTCCGTGATCGCGTTCGGCAAGCTGGCCGGCCGCTACAAGTTCCGGCTGTTCCAGGGTGCGCCGGTGGTGTTCGCCGGCCAGCATTGGCTGAACCTGGCGCTGGCGGTAGCGATGGTCGGCTTCGGCATCGCCTTCTTCATGACGCAGCAGTGGGTGCCATTCCTAGTGATGCTGGCGATCGCCTTCGTGCTCGGCGTGTTGATCATCATCCCGATCGGCGGCGCCGACATGCCGGTGGTGGTGTCGATGCTGAACTCGTACTCGGGCTGGGCGGCGGCGGGCATCGGCTTCTCGCTGAACAACCCGATGCTGATCATCGCCGGCTCGCTGGTGGGTTCCTCCGGTGCGATCCTGTCGTACATCATGTGCCGGGCGATGAACCGCTCGTTCTTCAACGTGATCCTCGGCGGCTTCGGCGGCGAGGCCGGCAGCGCGGCCGCCGCCGGCGCGCAGGCGCAGCGCAACGTCAAGTCCGGCTCGCCGGACGACGCGGCCTTCCTGATGGGCAATGCCGAGACCGTGATCATCGTGCCCGGCTATGGGCTGGCGGTGGCGCGCGCCCAGCATGCGCTCAAGGAGCTGACCGAGATGCTGTCGGAGAAGGGCGTCACGGTGAAGTACGCGATCCACCCGGTCGCGGGACGGATGCCGGGCCACATGAACGTGCTGCTCGCCGAGGCCGAAGTGCCGTACGACCAGGTCTTCGAGATGGAGGACATCAACAGCGAGTTCGGCCAGGCCGACGTGGTGCTGGTGCTGGGCGCCAACGACGTGGTCAACCCCGCGGCCAAGACCGACCCGAACTCGCCGATCGCCGGCATGCCGATCCTGGAGGCCTACAAGGCCAAGACCATCATCGTCAACAAGCGCTCGATGGCGGCCGGCTATGCCGGGCTGGACAACGAGCTGTTCTACATGGACAAGACGATGATGGTGTTCGGCGACGCCAAGAAGGTGGTCGAGGACATGGTCAAGGCAGTCGCCTGACCGCGATCGCGCACCCGTAAAAGCTGTGCCGCCGGCCCTACTCCAGGGCCGGTTGCGCCCCCGCTCGGGCGCGCTATACTGGCCCTCGGCCGCGGGGGCCGGCATGCGCCGGCCATGGCGGCCCTGGCGCCGGCCCCGCGCTCTGCGCTGCAGCCGGACCCGCTTTTCGCCTCCCCGGGGTCGCACGCGACATGACATTCAATCCGCAGGACCGGCATCTGCCGGTCTTCCAACATCCGATCCTGACCGTGCTGGTCGACGACAGCCGTTCGTTCATGGACAGCCTGGTCTTCCAGATGGACCGGACCCGCCCGGTGGTCACCTTCACCGACCCGCGCGAGGCGCTGCAGTGGATCCGCGAGGCCTACACCACGCGCTTCACCGGCTTCCTGCCGGTGCGCGTCACGCACGACGACCTGACGTTCCTGACCGAGCGCCGCACCGTGCAGCTCGATATCGACCGCATCCACCGGCAGATCCATGACATTCACCGCTTCGTGCAGCCGGGCGTGATCGTGGTCGACTATTCGATGCCGCAGATGGACGGGCTCGAATTCTGCCGCGCGCTGCAGGACCTGCCGTGCAAGACCATCCTGCTGACCGGCACCGCCGACGAGGGGGTCGCGGTGCAGGGCTTCAACCACGGGCTGATCGACCGCTACGTCAAGAAGCACGACAGCAATATGGTCGAGCGCCTGGACCAGGAGATCGACGCGCTGCAGCAGCAGTACTTCACCACGCTGTCGCACACGCTGCGCGACCTGCTGACGCGGCACTCGTTCTCGTTCCTGTCCGATGCCGCGATGGCCGAGCGCGTGCGCCAGCTGGCGGCGCGCTACGGCTTCGTCGAGTACTACCTGTACCCGAACCCGGCCGGCATCCTGCTGCTGACCGCGCAGGGCCAGGCCACGCTGATGGTGATCGAGACCCGCACCAGCCTGGCCAGCCAGGTCGAATCGGCCGAGGCCTACGACGCGCCGGCGGCGCTGACCGAGGGCCTGCGCGAAGGCCGCATCGTGCCGTTCTTCTGGCCCGGCAACGGCATGTACACGCCGGCCTGCGTCGACTGGGAGCAATACTGCCTGCCGGCCGAGCGCGTCGAGGGCCGCGAGGAATTCCTGTACGCGCTGTTCGACCTGCCGCGCCATCTGCTGGACGAGCCGGTGGTCAGCTTCAGGACCTTCCTGACGGAATTCGAGCGCAACGAAGGCAGTTTGACGGGGCGTTGAGAGCTACTGCCGGTTCTCTCCCCTCTCCCGCTTGCGGGAGAGGGAGAACACCATCAGGCCGTCACGACTGCGCCCGGTTCCCGCCCTTCACCATCTCGAAGCGGAACAGCCGGCATTCGATGGCGCCGTTATACAGCGGCACCCGCCGCGATTCCTTCAGCCGCAGCCGGCGGGGCAGCGACAGGTCGCCGGTAAAGATCCACGCCTCCCAGCCGGCAAAATGCTGCTTCAGCGTCGTCGCGAACGCGCTGGCGAACTGGTTGGCGGCGTCTTCCTCGGCGCTGTCCACCGGCGCCTCGTCGAATGCGGGCCGGCGCTGGCCGCGCACCGCGATCCGCTCGCCATAGGGCGGGTTCAGCAGCAACAGGCCGGGTTCCGCGAATGGCGGCTGCACGTGGCGCGCATCGACCTGCTTGGTGCGCAGCTCGCCCGGCAAGCCGGCACGCTGCCAGTTGGCGCTCGCCATCGCCAGCATGTCGGTCGAGATATCGCTGCCCGCGATGGCGAGGTCCGACGCCGATGCCGCCGTAGCGGCGCGCCGGCTGGCGGCCTGGGCCTCGCTCTTCAGCGCCTTCCACGGCTTCTGGTCGATGCCCTTGAGCCATTCGAAGGCAAAGCTGCGTGCCGCCCCGGGAGCGAGACCGAGCGCGACCTGCGCCGCCTCGACCAGGAACGTGCCGCTGCCGCACATCGGGTCGTAGAAGGGCCGCGCGGTCTTGCCCGGCGTCCAGCCGGCCAGCCGCAGGATGCCCGCGGCCAGATTCTCCTTCAGCGGCGCCTCGCCCTTTTCCATGCGCCAGCCGCGCTTGAACAGCGGCTCGCCGGTGGTGTCCAGGTACAGCGTGCAGTCGTGCTCGGTCAGGTGCGCGTAGATCCGTACGTCTGGGCTGGCGGTATCGACGCTGGGCCGTGCACCGAGGCGCTCGCGCATCGCGTCGCAGACGCCGTCCTTGACCCGCAGCGCGGTGAAGTTCAGGCTGCGCAGCGGAGAGCGGTGCGCGGTCAGTTCGATCTTGATGGTCTCGTCCGGGCCGAACCACTGGTCCCAGCGCTGCGCCCGCGCCAGCTCGTAGATGTCGTCCTCGTGGCGGTAGCCGCGGGCGGCGACCCGCAGCAGCACGCGGCTGGCGATGCGCGAATGCAGGTTGACCGCGTACGCGGCCGCCATGTCGCCGGAAAAGCTGACGCCGCCCGGCACCTCGCGATGGACGTCAAACGGCGCCAGGGCGTCGACATCGGGCCGCACGGCGATCTCGCGCAGCTCGTCGGCGAGCGCGCTCTCGAGGCCGCGCGGGCAGGGGGCGAAGAAGGCTTGAGTCATCACAGCGGTCCGGCAAAAGGTCGCGAACGGGTCGCAAGAAAGTCGCGAATGGTCCAGTGGTCGCGACAGGTCAAATAAACAGCAGGCGAAACGGCGGCACAAGCCGCTTCAAACAAAAACGTCCGCCGTGGCGGACGGAGGCACCGGCGCCGGCCTGGGCCGGCACGGACCGCGCTCAGGCGGCCGCCAGCGCGCGATCGAGAAAGTCGAGCCGGTCCTGGCCCCAGTACGGCTGGCCTTCGTAGACATACCACGGCGCGCCGAACACGCCGGCCGAGATCGCATCTTGCGTATGGCGCGCGTATTCGTCCTGCACGCCCTGCCCTTCGCTGGCCTTGAGCAGCGCCGCGCCATCGAAGTCCAGGCGATCGGCCAGCTCGGCCAGCGTGGCGGCATCGGCGATATTACGCTCCTGCGCCCACAGCGCCTGGCCGATCGCGCCCAGCAGCGCCATCGCGCGCGCGGTGCCATGCGCCAGCCGCGCCGCGATGATCAGCCGGCTGGCGGCGTCGCCCGAGACCGGAAAGTACTTCGGCTCCAGATTGAGCGGCACGCCGAGGTAGTCGCGCCAGCGCGCCAGTTCGATCAGCCGGTAGGCCTGGCGCTGCGGCGGCCGCTGGGCCAGCGGCAGACCGCCCGAGGTCGCGAACACCTTGCCCAGGTCGCATGGCTTCAGATTGACCTGGGCGCCATGACGGGCCGCGATCTCGGTAAAGCGCGCGTGGCCGAGATAGACGTACGGCGACTGCGGCGAGAAGTAGTAGTCGATCTGCTTGCTCATCGGTTCCTCGGGAATGGGTTCAGGCGAAGAGATACAGCGTCAGAACGGGATGTCAGAGGGCGTCAGAACGGCTTGACCACCACCAGCACCACGATCGCCAGCAGCACCAGCACCGGCAGTTCGTTGAACCAGCGGTAGAAGCGGTGCGAGCGGGTATTGCGGCCGGCCTCGAACTTGCGCAGCAGCACCGCGCAGCCATGGTGATAGCCGAGCAGCACCAGCACCAGCGCCAGCTTGGCATGCATCCAGCCCTGCCCCGGGCCGCGCCCGATGCCATAGCCCAGATAGAGCCACAGGCCGAACGCCAGCGCGGGGATCGCCAGCATCGTCATGAAGCGCAGCAGCTTGCGCGCCATCGCCAGCAGCCGCGTCACCGCGGCGGGATCGGTCTCCATCGCCAGATTGACGAAGATGCGCGGCAGATAGAACAGCCCGGCGAACCAGGAGACCACGAATACGATATGCAGCGATTTGACCCAGAGCATCGGCGATCCGTATGACGCGGCGATTTACGTGCGAATCTCGCCGTGGCCGAACACCACGTACTTCAGCGAGGTCAGTCCTTCGAGGCCGACCGGGCCGCGTGCGTGCAGCTTGTCGTTCGAGATGCCGATCTCCGCGCCCAGGCCGTATTCGAAGCCGTCCGCGAAACGCGTCGACGCGTTGATCATCACGCTGGCCGAATCGACCTCGCGCAGGAAACGCATGCCGGCCGAATAGTTCTCGGTGACGATCGAATCGGTATGGGCCGAGCCGTAGGTATTGATATGGGCGATCGCCTCGTCGAGGCCGGACACCGTGCGGATTGCCAGCACCGGCGCCAGGTATTCGAGGCGCCAGTCCTCCTCGGTGGCATCGACGAGCCCCTTGATGCCGGCCGCTTCCAGCGTGGCGCGCGTGGCCGGGCAGACCCGCAGCTCGACGCCCTTCTGCTGGTAGATCTTGCACAGCGGCGGCAGCACGCGCGCGGCGATCGATTCGGCGACCAGCAGCGTTTCCATCGTGTTGCACGGCGCGTAGCGCTGCGTCTTGGCGTTGTCGCAGATGCGCACCGCCTTGTCGAGGTCGGCGTCGGCGTCGACGTAGACGTGGCAGATGCCGTCCAGATGCTTGATCATCGGCACGCGCGCCTCTTCCATCAGCCGCGCGATCAGGCTCTTGCCGCCGCGCGGCACGATCACGTCGACATACTCGGTCATCGTGATCAGGCGGCCGACCGCGGCGCGGTCGGTGGTCTCGATGACCTGCACCGCCTGGGCCGGCAGACCGGCTTCGGCCAGGCCCTCGGCGACCAGCCGGGCCAGCGCGGTATTCGATTCGATCGCCTCCGAACCGCCGCGCAGGATGGTCGCGTTGCCGGACTTCAGGCACAGCGCCGCGGCGTCGATCGTCACATTGGGACGCGACTCGTAGATGATGCCGATCACGCCGAGCGGCACGCGCATCTGGCCGACCTGGATGCCGGTCGGCCGGTATTTCATGTTGCCGATCTCGCCGATCGGATCGGGCAGCGCGGCGATCTGCTCGAGGCCCGCGGCCATCGTCGCGATGGCCTTGTCCGACAGCGTCAGGCGGTCGACGAAGGCGGCGTCCTGGCCGTTGGTGCGGGCGCGCTCGACATCGCGCGCATTGACGGCCTTCAACTGCTCGGCGTCGCGTCGGATCGCGGCGGCGATGGTCAGCAGCGCGCGGTTCTTGTCGGCGGTCGATGCGCGCGCCATCGCGCACGATGCGGCGCGGGCCTGGCGGCCGACGCGGTCCATGTACTGGTAGAGGTCGAGCTCGTTCATATCGGGGGCCGGTCGGTGCGGCCTGGCAATCTTGTATTTTGGCGGGTCGCGCTGCGGGCGGCGCGGGTTCCGGCGGCGCTCGGCCGCAGGGCAGCGTTGGAACGCCGGCAGATCAGCGCGCGATCATCAGCGCCAGCTGCAGCAGGCCATCCCACGGCTCGGCCGGCATGCCGTCGACGCGCAGCCCCTTGGTCTGCCGGTCCAGCTTCGCGGCCATCGCCAGCGCGGCCTCGAGGCGCTCCGTGGACAGCCGCTGCGCGGCCTGCGGCACCAGCTTCTCGCGCGGTCCCCAGATGCGCAGCTCGCGGGTCAGCACGCCCATCGGCTTGCCGCCGGCCAGCCCCTGCCGGACCTTGGATAATACGCGAATTTCCTCGGTCAGCGCCCACAGCACCAGCACCGTGGCCTCGCCCTCGCCGCGCAGTCCTTCGAGCATCCGCACCAGCCGCGGCACGTCGCCGCCGAGCATCGCCTCGGACAGCTTGAACACGTCGTAGCGGGCGACATTGAGTACCGCGTCGTGGACCTGGTCGAAGGTCAGCACGCCGGCCGGGTACAGCAGCCCGAGCTTCTGGATTTCCTGATGCGCGGCCAGCAGGTTGCCCTCGACCTTGTCGGCGATGAACTGCAGCGCGCGGCGGCCCGGTTCGCCCGGTTCCACGCGCTGGTTCTGCAGCGCCAGCCGCTCGCCGACCCAGGCCGGCAGCCGGCTGCGATCGACGTTGTCGACCTTGATCGAGACGCCGGCGCCCTCGAGCGCCTGGAACCAGGCGGATTTCGACGCGGCGAAGTCCAGCCGCGGCAGCGTGATCAGCATCACCAGATCGGACGCGGACTGCGCGCCCGCCAGCTGCGCCGCCACCGCGCGCAGCGCCTCGCCGCCTTCCTTGCCTGGCTTGCCGGACGGAATGCGCAGCTCGACGATCTTGCGGTCGCCGAACAGCGACATCGATTGCTGCGCCTCCAGCAGCTGGCTCCACTGGAAGCCGCGCTCGGACACCAGCACGTCTCGCTCGCTGTAGCCGGCGTCGCGCGCCGCCTGGCGCAGACGGTCGACCGCCTCGAGCACCAGCAGATGCTCGTCGCCGTGTACCACGTACAGCGGTGCCAACCCGCGCGTCTGGGCCTGGCGCAGGTGACCGTCGAGGGCGTCGAGCTTGAGCTGCATCCGGTGGGCCGTGTCCGCCTGGCTTGCCTGTCGTGTCCGTGTTGCCTGTGCGTGCGCCGTGCGCGGCCTCAGGCGGGCTTGGCGGCGGCGAGCCGGCGCATCAGCTGCTGCACGATGTCGCGCTGCATGTCGCGATACAGCTGCTCTTCCTCGTAGCCCTTGGCCAGCGCGTTGGCCTCGTTGTAAGTCAGGTCGCGGAACAGCACCATCTGCGACGGCGCGATCATCTCGCGGCCGGCCGCATCGCGCAGCCGGAACGTGAAGCGCTGGGTCAGCCGGTATTCGCGCACGACACCGGCCGTCGTGATCGACAGCACGGTCCGCGTGCGGGTGTCCTCGAGCACGTCGAGCAGCGCGTCGGCCTGCTTCGGATCGGTGACGACGATGGTGTCGGAACCGCCCTGGATCGCGCGCGTCAGTTCGGCGCCCATCAGCGAGTTCTTCGGGATGCCGACATACAGCCGCTTGAAGGCGAAGTCCGAGCTGCCGCGCAGATGGAAGCCGCAGCCGGCCAGCGCACCGGCGGCCAGCAGCGCGGCCAGCACGGCGCGGCGATTCGGGTTCGGTCTAGTCATGGCGCGATTCCTTTGATTGGGACGATGGCGCGGCGGCGGGATGCCATTGCAGGGCGGCCCGCCTCAGACCACCACATTGACCAGGCGGCCGGGCACCACCACGATCTTCTTCGGCGCGGCACCGGCAGCGAACTTGGCGACGGTCTCGCTGGCGGCGGCCATCGCCTCGATCGCGGCGCGGTCGGCGTCGGCCGGCACCGTCAGGCTGCCGCGCACCTTGCCGTTGACCTGCAGCACCAGCTCGATCTCGCTCTGCACCAGCGC
The DNA here is from genome assembly GCF_000307735.3 of Cupriavidus sp. HPC(L). Classification (NCBI taxonomy): domain Bacteria; kingdom Pseudomonadati; phylum Pseudomonadota; class Betaproteobacteria; order Burkholderiales; family Burkholderiaceae; genus Cupriavidus; species Cupriavidus sp. HPC(L). Next base: position 10,640 of record NZ_AMPR02000017.1, read on the forward strand.
GGCCTCGTCGACCTGCGGCCACGGCGCATCGAGCAGATCGCCATGCGCGGTGGCGTAGCCCAGCTCCTGCCACAGCACGTGGGTGATGTGCGGCACCACCGGGTACAGCACGCGCAACAGGATGCCGAAGCCCTCGCGGCGCGCCGCCGGCGAAGCCGACTTGGCGTCTTCCAGCGCGTTGAGCATCTTCATCGCGGCGGACACCACGGTGTTGTACTGGATCCGCTGGTAATCGTAGTTGGCCTGGCGCAGCACGCCATGCACGTCGCGGCGCAGCGCGCGGTCCGCGTCGACGGCTTCACCGCCGGCGCCGGCCGCACGGATCGCCTCGGCATTGGCCTGGCCATAGGCCCAGACGCGGCGCAGGAAGCGCGACGCGCCCTCGACGCCCGAGCTGCTCCACTCGAGCTGCTGCTCGGGCGGCGCGGCGAACATCGTGAACAGGCGCGCGGTGTCGGCGCCGTACTGGTCGATCAGTGCCTGCGGGTCGATGCCGTTGTTCTTGGACTTCGACATCTTCTCGACGCCGCCGATCTCGACCGGCTGGCCGTCGGCCTTCAGCGTCGCGCCGACCGGGCGGCCGCGCTCGTCGGTCTTCACATCGACGTCGGCGGGATTGAACCAGTGCTTCTTGCCGCTGGCGTCCTCGCGATAGTAGGTCTCGTTCAGCACCATGCCCTGCGTCAGCAGGTTGGTGAACGGCTCGCCGAACTTGACCAGGCCCAGGTCGCGCATCACCTTGGTCCAGAAGCGCGCGTACAGCAGGTGCAGGATCGCGTGTTCGATGCCGCCGATGTACTGGTCCATCGGCATCCAGTAATCGTTGCGCGCATCGACCATCGTGGCCGCGTCCGGGCAGGTATAGCGCATGTAGTACCAGCACGAGTCGATGAACGTATCCATCGTGTCGGTCTCGCGCCGGGCCGGCTTGCCGCAGGACGGGCAGGTGCATTCGAGGAAGCGCGGATCCTTGGCGAGCGGATTGCCGCTGCCGTCCGGCACCAGGTCCTCGGGCAGCACCACCGGCAGGTCCTGCTCTGGCACCGGCACCACGCCGCAGCTGTCGCAATGGATCAGCGGGATCGGCGTGCCCCAGTAGCGCTGGCGCGAAATGCCCCAGTCGCGCAGGCGCCAGGTCACCTTCTTCTCGCCCAGGCCCTTGGCGGCCAGGTCGGCGGCGATCGCGTCGACCGCGGCGCGATGGTGCAGGCCGTCGTAGTGGCCGCTATGGATACAGCGGCCATGTTCCTTGTCGGCGTACCAGTCCTGCCAGGCCTCGGTCGAGAACGGCCGACCCTCGACGTCGATGACCTGCTTGATCGGCAGGCCGTACTTGCGCGCGAAGGCGAAGTCGCGCTCGTCGTGGGCGGGCACGCCCATCACCGCGCCGTCGCCGTAGCTCATCAGCACGTAGTTGCCGACCCAGACGTCGACCGGCTCGCCGGTCAGCGGGTGCACGACCTTCAGGCCGGTCGGCATGCCCTTCTTTTCCATGGTCGCCATGTCGGCTTCCATCACCGAGCCGTGCTTGCACTCGTCGATGAAGGCGGCCAGTTCCGGATTGGTCGAGGCGGCGTGCGTTGCCAGCGGGTGCTCGGCGGCGACCGCGCAGAAGGTCACGCCCATGATGGTGTCGGCGCGCGTGGTGAACACATACAGCTTGCCACCGCCGATCAGCTCGCCGTCGTCGCCGACGATCGCGTGCGGGAAGGCGAAGCGCACGCCTTCGCTCTTGCCGATCCAGTTCTGCTGCATCACCTTGACGCGCTCGGGCCAGCCCAGGCCTTCGAGTTCGCCCAGCAGTTCCTCGGCGTATTGCGTGATGCCGAGGTAGTACATCGGGATCTCGCGCTTCTCGACCACCGCGCCGGAGCGCCAGCCGCGGCCGTCGATCACCTGCTCGTTGGCCAGCACGGTCTGGTCGACCGGATCCCAGTTGACGGTGCCGGTCTTGCGATAGGCGATGCCCTTCTCCAGCATCTTCAGGAACAGCCACTGGTTCCAGCGGTAGTAGTTCGGATCGCAGGTGGCGACCTCGCGCGACCAGTCGATCGCCAGGCCCATCGACGCCATCTGCTTCTTCATGTACGCGATGTTGTCGTAGGTCCAGGCGGCCGGCGCCACGCGGTTGTTGATCGCGGCGTTCTCGGCCGGCATGCCGAAGGCGTCCCAGCCCATCGGCATCAGCACGTTATGGCCGTTCATGCGCAGGTAGCGCGCCATCACGTCGTTGATCGTGTAGTTGCGCACGTGGCCCATATGAAGCTTGCCCGACGGATACGGCAGCATCGAGCAGGCATAGAACTTGGGCTTCTCCTTGCCGTCGGGGCCCACCGCGTGCTCGTCGACGCGATAGGCATCGATGGCTTGCCAGTGCTGGCGGGCGGATTCTTCGACTTCGGCGGGGAGGTATTTGTCTTGCATGGTTGGGACAGCGGTGCGCACGCGGCGCATCGGCAATGTGGAATCTGGCAGCGGTGGAAGGCACGCCGGCCGTTGCGGCGTGCGGAAAGCGCCGATTATAACCGGCGGTGGCCGGCGGAAACGGCCTGCGCCCGCCATCGCGGGGGCCGCAGGCGCGTGCACGGCAGGACTTACTTCAGGCCCAGTACGTCCTGCATGTCGAACATCCCGTTCGGCTTGCCGGCCAGGAAGCGGGCGGCGCGTACCGCGCCATCGGCATACGACTGGCGGCTCGAGGCCTTGTGCGTGATCTCGATGCGCTCGCCGATGCCGGCGAACAGCACGGTGTGGTCGCCGACGATATCGCCGCCGCGCACCGTGGCAAACCCGATCGAATTCGCTTCGCGCTCGCCGGTATGGCCCTCGCGGGCGAACACGCCGCAGGTCTTCAGGTCGCGGCCGAGCGCTTCGGCGATGACCTCGCCCATCTTCAGCGCGGTGCCCGACGGCGCGTCGACCTTGTGGCGATGGTGGGCCTCGATGATCTCGATGTCGTAGCCCGTGGACAGCATCTTCGCGGCCACCTCGAGCAGCTTGAAGGTCGCGTTGACGCCGACGCTCATATTGGCGGCGAAGACCACGCCGATCGACTGCGCGGCCTCGGCCAGCGCGGCCTTGCCGGCATCGTCGAAGCCCGTGGTGCCGATCACCATCTTGACGCCGAGACGGCGCGCCACCTGCAGATGGGCCAGCGTGCCCTCGGGGCGGGTGAAGTCGATCAGGCAGTCCGCACCGGCCAGCGCGGCCTGGATGTCCGAGGTGATCGTGACACCGGTCTGGCGGCCGAGGAACAGGCCCGCGTCCTGCCCCAGCGCAGCGGCGCCGGGCGCATCGAGCGCGCCGGCCAGCGTCACGCCCTCGGCGTCCAGCACATATTCGATCAACATGCGGCCCATGCGGCCGGAGGCGCCGGCGATAGCGAGTTTCATGGCGAGTCGGTTCCCCGGAAAGAAATCAGGCGAATTTCAGCGAATGACAGCGAATACGGTCAACAAGACCGGAATGGCGCCGGGCGCTGCGTGGAACGGCCACGCGCGCAACGGCGCGGGTGCTACGGCAGGGGCAACCGGGCGGTGGCCCGCGCCCGCTGCTTACTTGAGGGTGTAGGCGGGGCCGGCGCTGGC
>NZ_AMPR02000016.1:0-14381 GCF_000307735.3 Cupriavidus sp. HPC(L)
CAGGCTGCAGGCTGCGAGCAGGGACGCCGCGGTGGCGCCCGCCGCCGCGCTCAGGAAGGTACGTCGTTGCATGCGGGAATACGAATAGGAAAGGGCAGGACCCCGGGGCCGGCGTGCCGGCGCGTCGCGCTCCGACGGCCGCCGGTGGCGGCAGCCGTTCAGACCGGGCGATAGCATAAATGATTCCGCGCAGCGGCCCGATCATCCGTAGCGGCCGCGGCCGGCATCAGTCAGCGCTGACTGATGCCTTTGCTACAATGACCGGCTTCGAATCGTCGCCCGCGCCCCCTGTTGCGCGGGCTGTTTTTCCGCGAATCTCCGCAGTCTTCCCCGGTTCTTCCCCTCTATGACCACACGCGTCCGCACCCGCTTCGCCCCGAGCCCGACCGGCTTCATCCATCTGGGCAATATCCGCTCCGCGCTGTATCCGTGGGCCTTCGCCCGTCGCATGAAGGGCGATTTCATCCTGCGCATCGAGGACACCGACGTCGAACGCTCGTCGCAGGAGGCGGTCGACGTGATCCTCGAGAGCATGGACTGGCTGGGCCTGGACATCGACGAGGGCCCGTTCTACCAGATGCAGCGGATGGACCGCTATCGCGAGGTGGTCAGGCAGATGCTGGACGCGGGCCTGGCCTACCCCTGCTACATGAGCACCGAGGAGCTCGATGCACTGCGCGAGGCGCAGCGCGCGCGGGGCGAAAAGCCGCGCTACAACGGCTTCTGGCGGCCCGAGCCGGGCAAGGTCCTGCCGACGCCGCCGGCCGGCGTCGATCCGGTGGTCCGCTTCAGGAACCCGATCGGCGGCAGCGTGGTGTGGGACGACGCGGTCAAGGGCCGCATCGAGATCTCGAACGACGAGCTCGACGACCTGGTGATTGCGCGGCCGGACGGCACGCCGACCTACAACTTCTGCGTGGTGATCGACGACCTCGACATGAAGATCACCCATGTGATCCGCGGCGACGATCACGTCAACAACACGCCGCGCCAGATCAATATCATTCGCGCGCTGGGCGGTACGCCGCCGGTCTACGCGCACCTGCCGACCGTGCTGAACGAGCACGGCGAGAAGATGAGCAAGCGCCATGGCGCGATGGCGGTGACCGCCTATCGCGACGAAGGCTATCTGCCCGAGGCGGTGCTCAACTATCTGGCGCGGCTGGGCTGGGCGCACGGCGACGCCGAGATCTTCTCGCGCGAGCAGTTCGTCGAATGGTTCGACCTGGAACATCTGGGCAAGTCGCCGGCGCAGTACAACCCGGAAAAGCTGGCCTGGCTGAACAACCACTACATCAAGGTCGGCGACAACGCGCGCCTGGCCGAACTGACGCGGCCGTTCATCGAGCAGCTGGGCGGCAAGGTCGAGGGCGCCGATCTGGTCGGCGTGGTGGCGCTGGTCAAGGATCGCGCCAATACGCTGAAGGAGGTCGCGCAGACCGCGCTGCTGTTCTATCGCGGCGAGCCGCAGCCCGATCCGGCGCTGAAGGCAGAACATCTGACCGCCGAGATCGCGCCGGCGGTACGCGCGCTGGCCCAGCGCCTGGAAGGGCTCGCCGAATGGCGGCGCGAGGCGATCTCGGCCGAGTTCAAGGCGGTGCTGGCCGAGTTCGGCCTGAAGATGCCGAAGCTCGCGATGCCGGTGAGGCTGCTGGTGGTCGGCCAGCTGCAGACGCCCAGCATCGATGCAGTGCTCGAACTGATCGGCCGCGACACCGTGCTGCGCCGGCTGCAGGCCGGCGTGAGTGCCTGATCCAGCAAAAAAGTTGCGGCGGGGGCTTGCGCTTTCGCCGCGACTTGCGCATAATCTCTTTCTCCCTGCAGCGCGGTTCAACACCAAGCGGGCATCACGGCAGTACCGCAGCGGTTTGGCGGCGAATATCCGAAGCGATTTCGACGGCAACCGAAGCAGTAAAAAAGTGAAATAGGGGCTTGCAAAAAAGCAAGGCTGTTATATAATCTTGGCTTCGCTGGAAACGACAAGATAATCGCTTCGGTAAAACGAACGATAATCTGAAACAAAAGGCGAAACGCCGGTGGCAATAACGGCGACGGCAGTACACATGGGGCTATAGCTCAGCTGGGAGAGCGCTTGCATGGCATGCAAGAGGTCAGCGGTTCGATCCCGCTTAGCTCCACCAAAATTCCAGCGATAACATCAGCAGTCCGGTGTTATCCGTTTCGATCAAGCGGTTCGCCGCGATGATCGAAGCAAGACGGAACGTGTTGAAAAACAGGTTTCTGTCCCCTTCGTCTAGAGGCCTAGGACATCACCCTTTCACGGTGAGTACAGGGGTTCGAATCCCCTAGGGGACGCCAGATAATGGGCGTAATCAAACGTCCAGATTATCGGTAAAGCCTGCACTTCGGTGCGGCAATATCGATAAGCCGACTAAGGAGTGGTAGTTCAGTCGGTTAGAATACCGGCCTGTCACGCCGGGGGTCGCGGGTTCGAGTCCCGTCCACTCCGCCAAAACTGAACCCGCATGGTTAACGCCATGCGGGTTTTTCTTTTTGGTCGCGGGAATTGGTCGCGGGATTTTGTCGCCTGGTTTGCCGGAAAGCGCGGAGTGGGGCGCTGGTCATGTCTCCAGGTTCCGCCCGCGCTCGCCCTCAGCTGCGCTCCTCGCTGATCCTAATGAAATAGAACACCAGCAGCGCACCGGCAATCGCCAGGCTCAGGCTGTTGGCCAGCCAGAAACCGGCCGCGCCCCGCGTAAAGGCCGGCAGCCCGTCGATCAGCCCGAATCCCAGCAGATAGCCGCCGCCCAGGCCGATTCCCCACAGCGATACCGCATAGATCACGGTCGGCACCAGCGCGATCTTGTAGGCGCGCAGCACGAAGGCGGTCGTCACCTGCACGGCGTCGAAGGCCTGGTAGAGCGCGACGAAGGTCACCAGCGGCAGCGCGGCCTGGACCACCGCCGCATCGCTGGCATAGGCCTGCAGCACCGGCGCACGCAGTAGCCACAGCGTCGCGCCGACAGCCAGCGCCAGTGCCGCCGCCAGCCGGATCCCGCGCCAGCCGACACGGCGTGCGCCGGCCCGGTCGCGCGCGCCGACCGCCTGCGCCACCAGCGTCGAGGTGGCGATGCCCAGCGACAGCGGCAGCATGTAGGCGACCGCGCCGAGGTTGGCGATGATCTGGTGCCCGGCCAGCGTCACGGTGCCCAGCCGCGTGATGAAGACAGACATCAGCGTGAACGAGGTGATCTCGATCAGATAGGTCAGCCCCATCGGTACGCCGAGCCGCAGCAGCGCCCACAGGTGCGAGCGCATCGGCCAGCTCCACGCCGCGAAGATGCCGAGCGGCCGGTAGGCGCCGCCATGGCGCAGGATCAGCACGCCGGACAGGCACCACATCCAGCTGATCAGCGTCGAGGCCAGCGCGCAGCCCGGGCCGCCCATCGGCGCCAGACCCAGCCCGCCATGGATGAACCACGCATTGAGCGGCACCTTGACCGCCAGCCCGAGCAATTGCAGCAGCGTCACCATGATCGGGCGCGACAGCGCATTGTTCAGCGCCGAATAGATGCGAAAGCCCAGCGCCGCGGGCAGGCCGAACGCCTGCAGATGCAGATAGGCGGTGGCCTTGTCGACCAGTTCTGGCGGGGCCTTGGCGAACGCCAGCAGCGGCCCGGGGAAACTGAGCAGCAGCATGCCCGGCACAGCGAGCGCCAGGCCCAGCCATGCGGCCTGCCGCACCTCGACGCCGATCTCGGCGTGGCGGCCGGCGCCATAAAGCTGGCCGGCGATCGGCGCCAGCGCCTGCAGCACCCCCATCAGGCTGATGTAGACCGTCACGTAGATCGATCCGCCCAGCCCGACCGCGGCCAGATCGGTGGCCGACGCGCGGCCTGCCATGATGGTGTCGATCACGCTGAAGGCGATGACGGCCAGCTGGCCCACCAGCACGGGGCCGGCCAGCGCGGCAATGCGGCGAAGGTCCTGGGTCAGGGTCATGGTCGTTCGAGGGCGCCGCGCAAGGCCTGGCCGCGCGGCTGCGCGAACATGCCGGGGCGGACGGGATAAGCCCCGGCAGCGCGGGAAGGGCGGGCACGGCCGCCGCGGCGGGGAATCAAGGCTGCCGCGGCAGCCGGCGCGTGCTCTTGCGCGGCGGCACCGCGGGTTTTTCGATCAGCTGGTACATGCGGAAGCGCTCGTCACGGTCCGACGGGCGGCGGCCTTCCCAGATCAGGCGCCATTCGAAGCGCGAGATGCTGGACGGTTCGCCGTAGTCGACCGGATCGTGGCGCAGCAGCACGTCGCAGCCGTCCTCCGGACCGCCGAAGCGGAAATGCCCGAAGAAGGCGAACGAGGCCAGTTGCGCGTCGCCCATGCGGATCGGCTGCACGCATTCGTAGGTCGAGGGCAGCGCCATCGAGGCGGCCTCGGCGACGTCGCGGTAGGTCTTGCCGTAGTTGATCGACGGCAGCCACAGCGTCATCGCCATCACCCACATCAGCGTGGTGCCGGCGGCCGAGATCACCACCGGACGCCAGATCTGCTTGGGCGCGCGCGACAGCCGCCAGCGCACCACCAGCACCCAGGCCGCGGTAGCGGCCAGCGCGAACAGCACCGCGCTGACCGAGAACACATGCAGGTAGCCGGGCAGCTGCTTGAAGATGTTGTTGGCGATCCGCGGCGGCCAGCCGGTCGTCTTGGCCAGCCACATGAACCAGACGGTGCCGCCGAAGATCGTGAAGAACAGCAGCGCGAACCAGTCGATCGCATTGATCGTCGCGCGTGTCAGCGTCGGCAGGCCGAAAGCCGCCAGCACCGCCATCGGCGGCAGCAGCAGGATGAACTGCACGTCGCCGGGCTGGCGCAGCATCAGCAGCAGCACGAACAATGGCAGCAGCAGTGCCAGCGGCAGCGCGACATGAGGGCTGCGACGCATGCCGGCCCAGCTCAGCCACGACCAGATCGCGATCGGCCACACCGGCCACGAGAACAGAAAGAAGTTGCGCGCGACGAAGCCGATCGCGAAGCCGTTCGGCCAGCTGTAGGTGCGGCGGTCGTAGCGCGACCATTCACGGATGAAGCTGACCGCCTCGTCGCGCTGCGCCGCGCCGAAATAGGTCGCCGCCATCCAGGCGGCGACCATCGCCAGCGCGATCGGCAGGGCGATCGTCAGCACGCGCCGCAGCGGCAGCGGCTTGCAGACCAGGCCGCCGATCAGGATCGCGGCGAACAGCACCAGCGGCAGGATCGGCCCGCTGGCCAGCGTCAGCGCGCCCAGGCCGGCGCCCAGCCACAGCGCGCCCTGGGTCGGCATGTCGAGGCTGCGCACCAGGCCATAGAGGCTCATCGCGACGAAGCAGACCTGGCCGACCTGCGGCGTGGTCTCGTGGCCGCGCATCGCCAGGCCGACGCAGGCCAGGAAGATCAGCAGCGCACCATCGGCCAGCGTGCGGCCGTAGTCGCGGGCGTTGGGCTGGCCGCCGAAGGCGAAGGCGAAGGGCTGCACCTCGGTGCGGCGTCCCAGCAGATAGGTCGCGTACCAGATGAAGGCGCAGGTGCCGAAGTAGAACAGCGCGGTGGCAAGCCGGGCGGCATCGGGCGCGCCCAGCCAGCCGCCCGCCAGCCGGATCATCGCCGCGCCGACCCAGAACACCAGCGGGCCGTCCTGCCCGTAGGGCCGGCCGGCGATATTGGGCATCAGCCAGTCGTGCAGTCCGCCGATGGCCAGTTGCCACATCACGCCGAAGCCGGCGGCGTCCTCGTTCTTCCACGGGTCGCGGCCGAACAGGCCGACGGCACCGTAGATGATGCAGATCGCCAGCAGCAGCGCGCGGGGCAGCGCCCCGGTGGCGGCGGCGGTCAGGTGGACGCGGGAGGCTTTGACGGGGCTCATCGATCGGTCAGCGGACTGGGCGGCGTGGTTTGGCGCCGGCATGGCGCCGGACGTGGCACCGAACCGGGTGGGCGCGGTTGACTGCTTGCATCGGAAAGAAGACAGCGCGGCGCCCCACGCGTTGCAAATGCAAAGAGGCAGCCTGGGCTGCCTCTTTTAACACAATGTGCACCGATTCCTGCAGGAAGGCGCGCATCGGACGGCGGCAGAAGGCATGCGGGATGCGCTGCCGGCGCCGTCTCTGGGTCCAGCGCCGGATTACTTCGCGGCGGCCTTGCCCAGCTTGCTGCCGAACTTCTGGCGGAATTTCTCGACGCGGCCGGCGGTGTCCATGATCTTCTGGGTGCCGGTGTAGAACGGGTGCGATTCCGACGACACTTCGATCTTGGCCAGCGGATATTCCTTGCCGTCCTTCCAGGTGATCGTTTCCTTGGTCTGGATGGTCGAGCGGGTCACGAAGCTGAAGTCGCACGACACGTCGACGAACACGACTTCGCGGTAATTCGGGTGAATGCCTTCTTTCATGGTGTTTCCTTGCAGGTTGGGTAGCCAGTCCGCGGCCGCCTGTTCGTGCTGGCCAAGCTTGGCCATTCGGTGTTGCGCTGGCTGGCGGCGAGCGAACCACTTGCCGGTGACGGACAAACGCGGATTATGGCAGAGAAACAAGGACTTGGGCAAGGTGCAACAAACATCGCGCCGCGAAGATCCGATGTTGATTTATGCTGCATGAATCACATCGACGCGGGATCCTGCCGGTAGAACGTCTTCAGCAGCCCGTACAGCACCGGCCAATGCCGCGAAAGCCCCGCCGGCTCGACAAAAAACGCTTCCGAGGCCACCGCGAAGAACTCGCCCGGTGCCTCGGCGCCGTAGGGGTCGATCACGCGCATCGGCGCCGGTAGGCGCTCGGACTCGTCCCAGGCGGCGTCGGGCATCGCATCGCAGGCGTCGGCAAAGTGCTGGTATTCGGCATCGAACGTCTGCGCCCATTGGCTGCGCTGCACGCCGGCATGCAGCGCGCGCGAAAAGGGCGGCACACCGTCGGCCTCGCCATCGAGCATGTCGAGCTTGTGGGCGAACTCGTGGATGACCACGTTGTAGGTGTCGTCGGGATGGTCCGCGGCGGCATCGAGCCCCGCGCCGGGCAGGCTCGCGTCCGGCCACGACAGGATCACGGGCCCATGCTCCCATGCTTCGCCGCTGGCCTCTTCGACCACGCCATGGACCAGGCCGATCTCATCCTCGACGGTCCGCCGGATGATGAATTCGCCGGGATACAGCACGATGCCGTGCCAGCCGCGATACCACTGCAGCCCGAGCCGCAGGATCGGCACGCAAGCCTGCGCGGCGACGCTGACCACCATCTCGTCGGTCAGCACGAGTTCGTGCGCGGTCGAATATTCCTTGTCGGCGATGAACAGCGTGGCCAGCTCGCGCAGCGCCGCCAGGTCTTCGGCGCCGTAGCGCTGCAGGAAGGGCAGCGCGGAAACGGTCTGCTGCCACAGCGCGTCGTCGATCGCGTAGCGGCGCAGCTTGCGCTGGCGCGAACGGGCATGCAGCAGTCGGGCGAGGCGGGCGAGCATGGCGGTCAGTGCAGGAAGAAAAAAGGCGCGCCGCGGCGCGCCTTGATCATGCGGCGATGAAGCGGGCCGGCGCGGCCTCAGCCGCCGCGGCGCATCATGTCGAAGAATTCGGCGTTGTTCTTGGTCGCCTTCATCTTGTCGAGGATGAATTCCATCGCCTGCACTTCATCCATGTCCGAGATGAACTTGCGCAGCACCCAGATCTTTTGCAGGATCTCGGGCTTGATCAGCAGTTCCTCGCGGCGCGTGCCGGACTTGTTCAGGTTGATCGACGGGTAGACGCGCTTCTCGGCCAGCCGGCGTTCGAGGTGCACTTCCATGTTGCCGGTGCCCTTGAACTCTTCGTAGATCACGTCGTCCATGCGGCTGCCGGTCTCGATCAGCGCGGTGGCGATGATGGTCAGCGAACCGCCTTCCTCGAGATTGCGCGCGGCACCGAAGAAACGCTTCGGACGCTGCAGCGCGTTGGCGTCGACACCGCCGGTCAGCACCTTGCCCGAGGCCGGCACCACCGTGTTGTAGGCGCGCGCCAGACGCGTGATCGAGTCCAGCAGGATCACCACGTCGCGCTTCAGTTCGACCAGGCGCTTGGCCTTCTCGATCACCATCTCGGCGACCTGCACGTGGCGGATCGCCGGTTCGTCGAAGGTCGACGCCACCACCTCGCCGCGCACCGAGCGCTGCATCTCGGTCACTTCCTCGGGACGCTCGTCGATCAGCAGCACGAACAGGTCGGCTTCGGGATGGTTGTTGGCGATCGCGTGCGCGACGTGCTGCAGCATCACGGTCTTGCCTGACTTCGGCGAGGCCACCAGCAGCGCGCGCTGGCCGCGGCCGATCGGCGCGATCATGTCGATGATGCGGCCGGTGATGTTTTCCTCGGCCTTGATATCGCGTTCGAGCGTCAGCGGCCGGTTCGGATGCAGCGGCGTCAGGTTCTCGAACATGATGCGGTTCTTGACCGCTTCGGGCGGCTGCCCGTTGACCTTGTCGACCTTGACCAGCGCGAAATAACGCTCGCCATCCTTCGGCGTCCGCACCTCGCCCTCGATCGAATCGCCGGTATGCAGATTGAAGCGGCGGATTTGCGAGGGGGAAATATAGATATCGTCCGTGCTGGCCAGATACGACGTTTCGGGCGAGCGCAGAAAGCCGAAGCCGTCAGGCAACACTTCCAGCGTGCCGTCTCCGTAGATGGTTTCGCCCATCTTGGCGCGCTTCTTCAGGATCGCAAACATCAGTTCCTGTTTGCGCATCCGCTGTGCGTTGTCGATCTCGAGGGTCGCGGCCATTTCGAGAAGGGCAGACACGTGAAGCGATTTGAGTTCTGTCAGGTGCATAGACGAGGGGTACAGATGGGCCCGGACGGGCAGAAGCAAAGGAAGGGGAAAGAAATGAGCGAACGCTCGGGGAAGTTGTAGGGGGCATCTTAGCACAATCCGACCGGCGCACCAGAGGCGGCGAGCCGGTCGGATCGTGGCCGCCCGGGAGGGCGGCGATGCCTGTCGCGGCGCGCGTTGCGCGGCGCCGCGAGGGCAATTACAGGTTGCCGTCGAGGAAGGCGGTCAGCTGCGACTTCGACAGCGCGCCGACCTTCTGCGCGGCGACCTGGCCGTTCTTGAACAGGATCAGCGTGGGGATGCCGCGGATGCCGAATTTGGCCGGCACCTGCTGGTTCTCGTCGACGTTGATCTTGGCCACTTGCAGCTTGTCGCTGTAGTCCTTGGCGACTTCGTCCAGGATCGGCGCGATCATCTTGCAGGGGCCGCACCATTCGGCCCAGAAGTCGAGCAGCACGGGCTTGTCGGATTGGAGGACGTCGGCGTCGAAGGAGGCGTCGCTCACATACTTGATTTGTTCGCTCATGGCGGAAAACCTCAGGTTTCGCTCGGGGATTTCAAAAGGCTGGATTATGCCGAACCGCTACATTACACGACTTTTTCGCGGCTCGTCGGGGCCGGTCATATTGCGCCGGTCGGAGCTAGCCGGTTTGGCCGCCCGGATTCGCAATATCGAAGATGGCGGCGGCAGCCTCGATTTCAACCGTGCCTGCCTTCGTCCGTACGCTTGCGTGCCGTGCGGTCCCGGCGCCGGCGGCATCGGCCTCGTACCAGGGATGGCGCCATTCTGCCGCGCCCGACGCCGCGAAGCCAATGATCCCTTTCAATCGGCGCCAGAGATTTTGTCAATATCGCATGCTTGCGCCTCGGGTTTTCCCGAGGCGCGCAGGGCACCGCACTGGCTCGTAGTTGCCGTGGGCGGGCACGGCGCGCGTAGAATGAACACGTGCCGGACAAGTCCCGGCGCAGCCCCTTGCTATCGATCAGGCCATGACCATGACGCCCGAAGACGATCCGACCCGCGACCCGACCCGCGACCCGATCCGCGATCCCCTGCGCGATTCCCGGCCGTTGCCCGAGGCGGATGCCGAAGCACGGTCCGAATCGGCCGGCGCCGAGCATCTTGGCGATGCGCTGGCCCATCTGAGTACCGCCGTCGAAGAGAACAGCATCGCGGTGGGTGCGGCCAAGGGCCTTGTCTACAGCATCATCGAGACGCTCGGTACGCTGGTCGGCGATCCGGACCTGCCCGAACATGCGCGCTCCGGCTACGAAGGACTGCTCGAAACCGCGCGCGAGATCCGCGCCCGCATCGAAGGCGACCGCTCCTGAGGCCGGCCGCGATCGCGTGACGCCGGCGCAGGACCGCGCGGCGTCAGGATGGGGTCGAGGTGTCGCCATGCCGCGCCCGTATGTGCTGCGCCCGTATGCGCACCCCATGCGCGCCCCCATGCGCGCCCATGCGCCAGCTCCGAACGCGGGCCGACGTTCACCGATTGCCACCGTTTCCGCCAGCCAGGCCCTGCCATTTCACCCCGCTACATGACAACGCTGCGCTTCCGCCCCGGCCGCGACTTTCTCGACAATGCCGCGGCCGCGGCCTGGTATTTCCTCGACCGCTGCGAGCAGGACGGCCAGAGCGCGTCCGCCGCGCATCTGGTGGTGCCGACCGCGGCGCAGATTCCGGGCGTGCGCCAGGCGCTGGACCGCGCCGCGCGCGCATCCGGGGCGCCGCGGCTGCTGCCGCGGATCCTGACGCTCGGCCATTGGCTGCTCGATTTCCCGCCCGCGATGCTGCATGGCGGCAAGGTACGCAGCCACGCCGCGCGCCTGCTCGCGGTGCAGCAGGCGATCCGCGGCCAGGACTGGTTGCGGCAGGCCTTCGGCGCGCAGACCGAGCCGGCGGCCTGGGGGCTGGCGCAGACCGTGCTGACGGTCTGCGACGAACTCTCGGCGCGCTGGCTCGAGGATGCCGCCATCCGCGACGACGACGCGGTACTGGCCGAGGATCGCGCCGGCCTGCTGCAGGAGGCGTTGCAACGCAGCTATGCGCATCTGTCCGAGCGCTTCCTCGGTGAGGAGGCGCGCATCGTGCTGGCGTTCTGGCAGGCGCTGTCCGGACCCGACGATCCGCTGCCGGCGCGCCGGCGCGCGTTGCAGGCGCTGGCCCAGCAACTGACCGGCCCGGTGGTATGGCTCGGGCCGACTCCGCCGACGCCGATCGAGGCGGCCTTCCTGCGCGCCGCCGCCGACATGGTGCCGGTGCTGGAGATCGGCTACGACTGGAGCGGCGAGGCGGCCGAGGGCGAGGCCGACGAAGTCGATGACGAAGGCGGCGGCGCTGTGGAAGGGGCGAGCGGCTTCGACTTCGATCGCGCCGGCGATGGCGGCCGCGATGACGATGGCGGCCGCGGCAACTGGTATCGCACCTTGCTCAGGCTCTGGCCCGAGTGCCGTCTGCCCGCCGACACGTCCGCGTTGCCGTCGCTGCCGATGCTGATGGCGCCGCGCCTGCCCGCCGATCGCCCGCGCGTGCGATTGATCGGCAGCGCGCGCTTCGAGGACGAGGCGGCGGCCGCGGCCGATCAGCTGGTGCGCTGGCTCAACGAGGGCCGCAAGCAGCTGGCGCTGGTCGCGCATGACCGCGTGGTCGCGCGGCGCGCGCGTGCGCTGCTGGCGCGCGCCGGGGCGCCGGTACGCGACGAAACGGGCTGGAAGCTGTCGACCACGCGCGCCGCCGCCGCACTGATGCGCTGGTTCGATCTGGTCGTCGGCGACGGCGATACCGCGGCGCTGCTCGACCTGCTCAAGAGCCCGTTCTGCCTGCCGCAGCTGCCGCAGCGCGGCGCCGCGATCGCACTGCTCGAGCGGCAGGTGCGCCGCCACGGCATCACCGGCGGATGGCGCCGGCTGCTGCAGCGCTTTCCGGCGACGCCACAGGCGCAGTGGACCGCCGACACAGCGCCCGATATCGGCCCGCATGACGACGAGGAAGCGGCCGTGCTGGCCGCGGCCCAGGCCGCCACCGCGGCGCTGCTGCGCCAGTTGGCCGGCGAGGCGCAAGCCTGGCCGCGCGGCAACGACGCGCGTCCGGTCGGCTTCTGGCTGCAGCGCCTGCAGGCCACGCTCGACGCGCTCGACATGCGCGCCGCGCTGACCGCCGACGATGCCGGCGCGCAACTGCTCGACGCGCTGGCGCGGCTCGACGAACTGCCCGACGACGAGGCGAGCGCCACCGCCACGCTGACGCTGGCCGAGTTCCGCGCGATGCTGGCCGCGCTGCTCGAAGCGGTGGCCTACAAGGAGCCGAGCGAGCCCGCCGCCGCGCGCATCACGATCCTGCCGCTGAACGGCGCGCGGATGCGCCGCTTCGACGGTGTGGTGATCGTCGGCTGCGACGACGCGCAACTGCCGTCGACCGCGGCCGAGCTGATGTTCTTCTCCAACCAGATGCGCCGCGAGCTCGGCCTCGAGGATCGCGAGGCGCGCTTTGCGCAGCAGGCGCGCGATCTGGCCGAGGTGCTGCTGAACAACGACGACGTCGTGATGACCTGGCAGCGTTTCGGCGGCCGCGGCGAACCGAAGCATGTATCGGGCTGGCTCGAACGATTGGCAGTGCACTGCGAAGCGGCCGGTGCGCCAATCGCCGCGAGCGTCGCGCCTTCGCTGCACGAGGCGATCGCGCAGGTCGGCGGCATGCCCGCACCCTCGGCGCCGGAACTGGCCCCGGCGCGCTGGAGCGCGCAGTCGTACAACATGCTGCGCCGCTGCCCGTACCAGTTCTTCGCCGGGCGCATGCTGGGCCTGGCTGGCCTGGAGGCGGTCAGCGACGACCTCGAGAAGCGCGATATCGGCGAGCTGCTGCACCAGATCCTGCTGCGCTATCACCGCGACGTGCAGGCGCGGGACCTGCGCGACGATGCGGCCCGCGTCGCGCATCTGCAGGCCGTCTCGCGCGAGGTCTTCGACGGCGTGATGGCCGAGGACGGCAATGCGATCGGCTACTACCGCCGCTGGCTCGCGGTATTGCCCTCGTACGTCGCGTGGCAGGCCGCGCGCGAGCGCGAAGGCTGGTACTGGCATGCGGGCGAACTCGACGCCGGCGCGGAACTGCCGATGCGCGACGGCCAGCCGATCCGGCTGCATGGCCGCATCGACCGGCTCGACCGCCATCGCGACGGCCGTCATGCGGTGCTCGACTACAAGACGCAAAGCGCCGCTCGCCTGAAGCGCAAGGCGCGCGATGCGCAGGAGGATTGCCAGTTGCCGTTCTACGGCCTGCTGCGCGCCGATGCGCGCGCGGGCAGCTGGATCGCGCTGGAGGACGGCCGCAACGAGCCGCGTAGCGCCTCGCCGGCAAGCCGCCGCGAGGTCTCGCTGCCGGACTTCGACGAGGCGGTGGCATGGTTGCAGGAGCAGCTGACGCACGATGCGCTGCGCCTGCGCGAAGGGGCGCCGCTGCCGGCCTTCGGCGACGCCGCGGCATGCACCTGGTGCAATGCGCGCGGGCTGTGCCGCAAGGGATATTGGCAGTCGACCGCGTTGCCGGAGGCGGTGACAGCAGCGCCAGGATACACGCACGAGCACGCACCAGAGCACGCGCCCCCGAGGCCGTCCGCACCGATGGAAGATCAAACGAACAAACCAGCAAATGCGCCATCGAGCGACCAGGAAGGAGGACTGCTGGCATGACCGTGCACGCCTATCTGCGCGACGGCCAAGACGTCAGCGAAGCGGAATTCACGCGCGCCGCCTGCGATCCGGCGCGCTCCGTCGTGGTCGAGGCCTGCGCCGGCAGCGGCAAGACCTGGCTGCTGGTGGCGCGGCTGCTGCGCCTGCTGCTGGCCGGTGCCGAGCCGAGCCAGATTCTCGCCATCACCTTTACGCGCAAGGCCGCCGAGGAAATGCGCGAGCGCCTGCTCGACGTGCTGGCGCAACTGGCCCGCGGCACCGACGCGCAGGTGCTGTCCGCGCTGGAGCAGCGCGGACTGTCGCCCGACGCGGCGCGCGCCGCGCTGCCTCGCGCGCGTACGCTGCATGCGCGCGTGCTGGCCAGCCCGGGCCGCATCGCCATCGACACCTTCCACGGCTGGTTCGGTACCTTGCTGCGCGGCGCGCCGCTGGCCTCCGGCATCGTGCCCGGCGCGGCGCTGCGCGAGGATGCGCTGCGCATGAAGCGCGAGGCCTGGGCACCGTTCTGGCGCGGGTTGTCGGCGCCCGAGGCGGCGCCATACCGCGAAGCCTACGAGCGGCTGGTCGATGCGATCGGCGAGTTCTCGGCGCGCGCGCTGCTCGACGCCATGTTCCACGCGCGCAGCGAATGGTGGGCGATGCGCGAGGATGCGCCCGATGACGATCCCGCCGAGCGGCTGGCCGCCGATCTGGGCGACGACGCGCGTATCGACGTGCTGGCGCAGGCGATCGGCGATGCGGCGCTGCGCGCCGATTGCGAGGCGCTGGCGGCAACCCTGTCGCAGGGCGGCAAGACCGAGCAGGGCCATGCCGATCGCATCGGCGCCGCGCTGGCGGCGATGCGCGAGTGGACCGACGCCGGCGCGCACAGCGGGCAGCCGGCGCACGATGCGTTCGGCTGCTGCTGGG
>NZ_AMPR02000015.1:0-14558 GCF_000307735.3 Cupriavidus sp. HPC(L)
CCCGCGCGCGCCGCACGGTCTTGTGCCGCAACGCGGGGCAAAGCGCCCGTTCCCTTTATAATCCAGCCTTTATTCCTAACCGTTTGTCGCCGTCCTCGTGAAAGTCTTCCGCGGCCTGCCCAATGCCGAGAGCCGGGCACCCTGCGCACTCACCATCGGCAATTTCGACGGGGTGCACCGGGGCCATCAGTCCCTGCTCGCGCGCGCGCGCGCGGCCGCCGACGCGCGCGGGCTGCCGCTGTGCGTGATGACCTTCGAGCCGCACCCGCGCGAATTCTTCACGCCGGACCGCGCCCCGACCCGCATCGCGCTGCTGCGCGACAAGCTCGAAAGCCTGCGCCGCAACGGCGTCGACCGCGTGGTGGTCGAGCACTTCAACGCCCATTTCGCCGCCCAGTCCCCCGAGGCCTTCGTCGAGAACGTGCTGTGGCACGGGCTGCATGCGCGCTGGGTGCTGGTCGGCGACGACTTCCGCTTCGGCGCCAGGCGCGCCGGCGACTTTGCCTATCTGCAGCAGGCCGGCAAGCGCTACGGCTTCGATGTCGAGCAGATGGGCTCGGTCTCGGAAGGCGGGGTACGGATTTCGAGCTCGGCGGTCCGCGAGGCGCTGGCCGCCGGCGACCTCGAGCATGCCCGCCGGCTGCTGGGCCACGGCTATGCGATCAGCGGGCATGTGGTCCACGGCCGCAAGCTGGGCCGCGATCTCGGCTTTCCGACGCTGAACCTGCGCATTCCGCACAAGCGCCCGGCCGTCAACGGGATCTTCGTGGTACAGGTGCACGGCCTCGCCGACGGCCCGCTGCCGGGCGTCGCCAGCATCGGCGTGCGCCCGACCGTCGAGGACGCCGGACGGGTACTGCTGGAAGTGCATCTGTTCGATTTCGACCGTAGCGTCTACGGCAAGCTGGTGCGGGTCGAATTCATCAAGAAGCTGCGCGACGAAGCGCGTTTCGACTCGCTGGAAGCGCTGACCGCGGCGATCGCCAAGGATTGCGCCGACGCCCGCGCCTTCTTCGGCCTGACCGAGCCCGACGCGCAAGGCGCGGCGGGCGCCGCGGGTACTGCCGGCACGCCCGCGGTGCGCACCACCTCGGCCACGGACCGAATTAGCTAGCGGCCGGCTTTCGCCGCGCATGCGCGCGCAGCCGGGTCACCGCCGACCCTGCCTCATTTATTGCGCCAGCCCGCACCGTCCGGCCTGCGCGCTCACCGAATCGCCCTGAGAATCGTCATGTCCGACACCAAGCAAGCCAAGGCCGGCGCCAAGCCGGAGAACAAGAACGCCGAGAAGAACAAATACCCGGTCAACCTGCTCGACACCCCGTTCCCGATGCGGGGCGACCTGCCCAAGCGCGAGCCGCTGTGGGTCAAGCAGTGGCAGGAAAAGAAGATCTACCAGGCAATCCGCGCGGCGCGCCGAGGCGCGAAGAAATTCGTGCTGCACGACGGCCCCCCGTACGCCAACGGCGACATCCACATCGGCCACGCCGTCAACAAGGTCCTGAAGGACATGATCATCAAGGCCCGTGGCCTGAGCGGGCTCGACGCCGTCTACGTGCCGGGCTGGGACTGCCACGGCATGCCGATCGAGATCCAGATCGAGAAGCAGTACGGCAAGGGCCTGCCGGTGCAGGAGGTCCAGGCCAAGGCGCGCGCCTACGCGACCGAGCAGATCGCCCGCCAGCGCAAGGACTTCGAACGGCTGGGCGTGCTGGGCGACTGGGACGACCCCTACCTGACGATGAACTTCAGCAACGAGGCCGACGAGATCCGGGCGCTGGGCAAGATCCTGGAGAAGGGCTACGTCTTCCGCGGCCTGAAGCCGGTCAACTGGTGCTTCGACTGCGGTTCGGCGCTGGCCGAGGCCGAGGTCGAGTACAAGGACAAGACCGACCTGTCGATCGATGTCGGCTTCCCGTTCGCGGAGACCGACAAGGTCGCGCGCGCCTTCCACGTGCCGCTGGAAACGCTGTCGTCCAGGCCCGGCTGGATCGTCATCTGGACCACCACGCCGTGGACGATCCCGTCGAACCAGGCGCTGAACCTGCATCCGGAGGTCGAATACGCGCTGGTCGACACACCGCGCGGCTTCCTGATCCTGGCCACCGAGCGCGTCGAGGAACAGCTCAAGACCTATGAGCTCGAAGGCAAGGTCGTCGCGACCTGCTCTGGCGCGGCGCTGACCGAGGTGCGCTTCCACCATCCGCTGGCCAAGATGGACCCGGGCTACGAGCGCACCTCGCCGGTCTACCTCGGCGACTATGTGACCACCGATACCGGCACCGGCATCGTCCATTCGGCGCCTGCCTACGGCATCGAGGACTTCCAGTCCTGCAAGGCGCACGGCATGCGCGACGAGGACATCCTGAGCCCGGTGATGGGCGACGGCGTCTATGCCAGCTGGCTGCCGCTGTTCGGCGGCCTGTCGATCTGGGACGCGAATCCGCGCATCGTCGAGACGCTGAAGGCCTCGGGCAACCTGTTCAACTCGCACCGCTACGAGCACAGCTACATGCACTGCTGGCGGCACAAGACGCCGATCATCTACCGCGCGACCTCGCAATGGTTCGCCGGCATGGATGTGGTGCCGGCCGACAACGGTCCGACGCTGCGCGAGACCGCGCTGGCCGGCATCGAGGCGACCGCGTTCTACCCGTCCTGGGGCAAGCAGCGGCTGCACAACATGATCGCCAACCGGCCGGACTGGACGCTGTCGCGCCAGCGCCAGTGGGGCGTGCCGATGGCCTTCTTCGTCCACAAGGAAACCGGCGCGCTCCATCCGCGCACGCCGCAGCTGCTCGAGGCCGTGGCCAGGAAGGTCGAGCAGCACGGCATCGAGGCCTGGCAGACGCTGGACGCCACCGCGTTCCTGACCGAGCTGGGCGAAGCCGACGCCGCGATGTACGAAAAGAACCGCGACACGCTGGACGTCTGGTTCGACTCGGGCACCACGCACTGGACGGTGATCCGCGGCTCGCACCGCGAGGACCTGTACGATGCGGCCGCCGATACGCCGGACGGGCGCCTGGCCGACCTCTATCTGGAAGGCTCGGACCAGCACCGCGGCTGGTTCCACTCGTCGCTGCTGACCGCTTCGATGCTGTACGGCAAGCCGCCCTACAAGGCGCTGCTGACGCACGGCTTCACCGTCGACGGCGAAGGCCGCAAGATGTCGAAGTCGGTCGGCAACACGGTGTCGCCGCAGGACGTCGCCAACAAGATGGGCGCCGAGATCATCCGGCTGTGGGTGGCGTCGACCGATTACTCCGGCGAGCTGTCGATCTCCGACGAGATCCTGAAGCGCGTGGTCGAGGGCTACCGCCGCATCCGCAATACGCTGCGCTTCCTGCTGGCCAACCTGACCGACTACGACCACGCGCGCGACGCGCTGCCGCCGTCGGAATGGCTGGAGATCGACCGCTACGCCGTCGCGCTGACCGCGCAGCTGCAGAAGGAAGTGCTGTCGCACTACGACGTCTACGAGTTCCACCCGGTGGTGGCCAAGCTGCAGACCTTCTGCTCGGAGGACCTGGGCGGCTTCTACCTGGACGTGCTGAAGGACCGGCTCTATACCACCGCGCCGGACTCGAAGGCGCGCCGCGCCGCGCAGAACGCGCTGTTCCACATCACGCAGGCGATGCTGCACTGGATGGCGCCGTTCCTGTCGTTCACCGCCGAGGAAGCGTGGCAGGTGTTCGCCCACGGCACCGAACACGCCGACACGATCTTCACCAGCACCTACTACACGGTGCCGGAGATCGACCAGGCCGACGACCTGCTGCAGAAATGGCACACGGTGCGCGCGGTGCGGGCCGAGGTCACCCGGCAGCTGGAGGCGGTGCGGACCGAGGGAAGCATCGGCTCGTCGCTGCAGGCGGAGGTCTCGATCCAGGCCGGCGGTCCGGCGCTGGAGGCGCTGGCCAGCCTCGGCGACGACCTGCGCTTCGTGCTGCTGACCTCGGCCGCGACGGTGTCGCCGGCGCCCGAGGCCGGCGACCTGCTGGTGACCGTGCATCCGTCCGGCCACGCCAAGTGCGAGCGCTGCTGGCACTATCGCGAGGACGTCGGCCACGACGCCGCGCATCCGACCCTGTGCGGCCGCTGCACCAGCAATCTGTTCGGTGCCGGCGAACCGAGGAGCCACGCCTGATGGCCGCGACCACCCGTACCGCCCGCGGCCGCGCCGCCAGCAACAAGAGCCGCAGCGGCACGCCGCTGCTGTGGCTGGCCTTCGCCGCGCTGGTCGTGGTGCTGGACCAGTTCTTCAAGATCGTGATCGTGCGCAGCTTCGACTATGGAGAATCGCGCCCGGTCACCGGCTTCTTCAACCTGGTGCTGGTCTACAACAAGGGCGCCGCGTTCAGCTTCCTGGCCGACGCCGGCGGCTGGCAGCGCTGGTTCTTCACCGGATTGGGGCTCGCGGTCGGCGCCTTCATCGTCTGGCTGCTGTTCCGCCATGCCGGCCAGCGGTTGTTCAGCCTGGCGGTGTCGCTGGTGCTCGGCGGCGCGATCGGCAACGTGATCGACCGCATCGTCTACGGCCATGTGGTCGATTTCCTCGACTTTCATCTGCGCGGCTACCACTGGCCGGCGTTCAACGTCGCCGACTGCGCGATCACGGTCGGCGCGGTGCTGCTGATCGTCGACGAATTCCGGCGGGTGCGCCGGCACTGAGCCGGATCCGAAGGAAGCGCCGACAGGCAAGCCGGCGCGTCCTCCGGCACGCCGGTATCATCGACTCCCCTCCCCTCGCATCGAAGGCCCTTCCATGGATCTGCGCGGCAAACATCTCGTACTCGGGCTGACCGGCGGCATCGCCTGCTACAAGTCGGCCGAGCTGGTCCGGCTGCTGACCAAGGCCGGCGCCACCGTTCAGGTGGTGATGACGGACGCGGCAACGCAGTTCATCACGCCGGTCACGATGCAGGCGCTGTCAGGGCGGCCGGTGTTCACCTCGCAGTGGGACGGCCGGATCGCCAACAACATGGCGCATATCGACCTGTCGCGTGAGGCCGATGCGATCGTGATCGCGCCGGCCTCGACCGATTTTCTCGCGCGGCTGGCCAATGGCCTGTGCGACGACCTGCTGTCGACGCTGTGCATCGCGCGCGATTGCCCGCTGCTGGTGGCGCCGGCGATGAACCGGCAGATGTGGATGGCGCCCGCGACCCAGCGCAATATCGCGCAGCTGCGCGCCGACGGCGTCGCGGTGCTGGGCCCGGGCAGCGGCGACCAGGCCTGCGGCGAGGTCGGCGATGGCCGCATGCTCGAACCCGAGGAGCTGCTGGACGATATCGTCGCCCACTTCCAGCCCAAGGTGCTGGCCGGCCGCCGGATGCTGATCACCGCCGGGCCGACCTTCGAGGCGATCGACCCGGTGCGCGGCATCACCAACCGCTCGTCCGGCAAGATGGGCTTCGCCCTGGCGCGCGCGGCGCGCGAGGCCGGCGCCGACGTGCTGCTGGTGGCCGGCCCGACCGGGCTGCCGACCCCGCGCGGCGTCGCCCGCATCGACGTGCAGAGCGCGCAGCAGATGCACGACGCGGTACTGTCGCAGCTGCGCGGCACCGACGTGTTCGTCGCGGTGGCCGCGGTGGCCGACTGGCGCCCGGCCGAGGTGTCCGAGCAGAAGCTGAAGAAGGCCAACGACACCGACACGCCGACGCTGCGCTTCGTGCAGAACCCCGACATCCTGGCCACCGTGGCCGCGCGGGCCGATGCGCCCTATTGCGTGGGGTTCGCCGCCGAGAGCGAGAACCTGGAGCAGTACGGCGAGCAGAAGCGCCGCCGCAAGGGCGTGCCGCTGCTGGTCGGCAATATCGGCCACCATACCTTCGGCCTGGACGAGAACGAGATCGTGCTGTTCGACGAGCGCGGCGCGACGCGCCTGCCGCGCGCGGACAAGCTGTCGCTGGCGCGGCAGCTGATGACGGCGATCGCCGAGCGGCTGCCGGCCGAGCGGCCTTGATCAGGCCTGACCGGCTTGATGGAGCTTCGATCTGGCTTGATTGCCTTCGTCAGCCTCGCGAACCTCGCCGAATTCCCGGTTTTCTCCCCTCTCCCGCTTGCGGGAGAGGGGCTTGGGGGAGAGGGAAACCGCGGTGACATTGCCGCTGTGGTTTGGCCCCCCTCTCCCCAACCCTCTCCCCCTGAGGGGAGAGGGAGAACACAATCTCCTTTCCGACCCGACTCCGATGACCCCTTCCCCGAACCCGACCGTCGAAATCAAGATCCTTGACGCGCGCCTGCACCAGTGGGGCCTGCCCAGCTATCAGAGCGACATGGCCGCCGCGATCGATCTGCACGCCTGCCTGGACGCCCCGCTGACGATCGAGCCCGGCACGCCGGCGCAACTGGTGCCGGCCGGCATCGCGGTGCATATGGGCAACCCGTATATGGCGGCGACGATCGCGCCGCGCTCGGGGCTGGGACACAAGAAAGGCCTGGTGCTGGGCAACTCGATCGGCGTGATCGATGCCGACTACCAGGGCCCGATCATGGTCAGCGTCTGGAACCGCAACGCGCCGGGCACCGAGCCGATCGTGATCCAGCCGGGCGAGCGTATCGCGCAGATGATGTTCGTGCCGGTGCTGCGCCCGGTATTCACCACGGTGGAAGCGTTCTCGAGCGAATCGGCGCGCGGCGCCGGCGGTTTCGGCTCGACCGGCGTCCATCACGGCGGCGCGGCGGCCTGACGGCCGCCTACGCAGCCCTGCCGCCTCAGCGCTGCTCGAACAGCAGCGCGACGCCCGCGGCGGCGTGGGCCGGAATCAGCGTCTCGGTCGCGCTCAGGTCGAGGCTGGGAACGCCCGCCTCCCGCCACAGCGCGCGCGCCTGCTCCAGCGAGGTGGTACGCAGCCGGATCGCGGCATAGCCGGGCACCGCCTGGCGGATATGGCCGGTGCCGGTCGCCGCGGCAAGCGCCTGCGGGGTGGACAGCACCAGCGTCGCATCGCCGACGGCCAGGCTGCAGACGTGCTCGCTCAGCTGGGTCAGCTCGGCGCCCATCAGTTCCGCATAGGCGCGCGCGGCGGCATCGACCAGCGATGGCGCCACCACCAGGAACATCGTCCCGATTGCCTGCGCGCCATTGGCGTGCGTCATCCATTCCGGCCGCCACAGCAGCTCCGGCGTGCGGTGCTCGCACAGGAAGAAGCGCGCGCCCGGCGCATCGTCCATCGCCGTGACACGGAAGATCGCCGGGTGTTCGGAGCCATCGTCCAGCCGCACCGGACGCGAGAATTCGACCGGCTCGGCGGTATGCCAGCCGCCACCGCGCAGCGCCGCGGCATCGGCCACCGCATCGTCGCTGCGGCACGACAGCGCCGCGCAGCCGCCGCCGTGCTGCTGGCTGTGCCAGTAGTACTGCAGCGCCTCGCCGGGGCCGTCGACATGCATCAGCTCGAGATAGTCGCGAGCCAGCATCACGCAATGGTTCTGCGAGCCCAGCGTATGAAAGCCGCGCGGCGTCAGCGTGAAGCCGAGCCGCTGCCAGGTCTGCGCGGCGGCATCGAGGTCGGGGCAGATCACGACGGCATGGTCGAACTGGCGCTGGGCTGCGAGGGTCGCTGTCATTGCCACTGTCCTTGCGTCACGTTGGGTCGATTGTCGGATCGAACTCGGATCGATCGCGGATCGATCATTCGAACTGGAGATTGGCATGGCGGGCCACCGCCTGCCACCTGTCGTGCTCGCGCCGGACCAACTGGCCCAGCGCTTCCGGTGTGCCGGCCACGGGCTCGAGTCCATGCGCGGCCAACGCCGAGGCGACCCGCGGCGCGCGGATCGCGTTCGACAAGGCACCATGCAGGCGGCCGACCATGGCCGGCGGCAGTCCGGCCGGACCGAACACGCCGATCCAGCCATAGGCCTCGAAGCCCGCCAGGCCCTGTTCCGCGACCGTGGGCACCTGCGGCAACTGCGCCAGCCGGCGCTCGCCGGTCACGGCCAGCGCCTTCAGCGTGCGCGTCTGCAGATGGGCCTGCACGGCCGCGTAGCTCGCCAGCACCAGGTCCGCCTGGTCCGACAGCACGGCCTGCACCGCCGGTCCGGTGCCCTTGAACGCGACGTGCCGCCACGACGCCCCGCCCTCGCTCGCCAGCGCCTGCGCGGCCAGCTGATTGAGGCTGCCGGGGCCGGGCGACGCCACCCGGATCGCTTCGTCGCGCTGCCGCCCGAGGCCGATCAGCGCACGAATATTGTCGACGGGCAACGAGGGATGGACCGCCACCACCAGCGGATGGCGCGCCAGCTGGGAAATCGGCGTGAAGTCGCGGAAGGTGTCGTACGGCAGCTGCTTGTAGGCGATCGGCTGCAACGCGAGGCTGTCGAACGCCATCAGCAGCGTCTGCCCATCGGGCCTGGCCCGCGCCACCGTCGCCGCGGCCTGCAGGCCGGCCGCGCCGGGACGGTGATCGACCACCACCGGCTGGCCGAGCGCCTGCTTCAGCCCCGGCTGCAACTGGCGCGCGACCACGTCGCCGCTGCCGCCCGGCGGGATCGGCAGCACCATCGCCACGTGACCGCCGTAGGTGCTCGCGGACTCGCCCGGCAAAGCGTGGGCGATCAACGGGATCGGGGACGTCGCGGCCAGCGGCAGCGACTTCAGCATCAGACGACGCAGGCGAAACATCGGTGGCTCGTTCAGCTTGCCGGCAGGCATCGGCGCCGTGCGCGGCCAAATGAATAGGGGCGGCATCGCTGCCGCCCCGTACTATTTTGCCGAAGGATAGCATGGAACTCGCGTGGCGGGCCCGTCCGGCCCGCCACCCGCCCCGGGCCTGGATCAGGCCTCCGCGCGTTGCTCGCTTTCCGGCGCCTCTGGCGGCTCGGTATCGATCTCGGCGAACTCCAGCTTGATCTGGTCCTTGTCGTCCAGATCGACCACGACCTTGCCGCCCGACGCCAGCTGGCCGAACAGCAGTTCGTCGGCCAGCGCCTTGCGGATCATGTCCTGGATCAGCCGTTGCATCGGACGCGCGCCCATCAGCGGATCGAAGCCCTTGCGCGCCAGGAACTTGCGCAGCTTCTCGGTGAAGCTGGCCTCGACCTTCTTCTCGTGCAGTTGCTCTTCCAGCTGCATCAGGAACTTGTCGACCACGCGCAGGATGATTTCCTCGTCCAGCGAGCGGAAGCTGATGATCGCGTCGAGCCGGTTGCGGAATTCGGGCGTGAACATCCGCTTGATGTCGGCCATCTCGTCGCCCTGCTCGCGCGACGACGTGAAGCCGATCGTCGCCCGGTTCATCGTCTCGGCGCCGGCGTTGGTCGTCATGATGATGATCACGTTGCGGAAGTCCGCGCGCCGGCCGTTGTTGTCGGTCAGCGAGCCGTGGTCCATCACCTGCAGCAGGATGTTGAAGATGTCCGGATGCGCCTTCTCGATCTCATCGAGCAGCAGCACGCAATGCGGCTTCTTCGTCACCGCCTCGGTCAGCAGCCCGCCCTGGTCGAAGCCGACATAGCCCGGGGGCGCACCGATCAGACGGCTGACCGCGTGGCGCTCCATGTACTCGGACATGTCGAAGCGGATCAACTCGATGCCCATGATGAAGGCCAGTTGCTTCGCCACCTCGGTCTTGCCGACACCGGTCGGACCGGAAAACAGGAACGAGCCGATCGGCTTGTCGGTCTTGCCCAGGCCGGCGCGCGACATCTTGATCGCGGAAGCCAGCGCCTCGATCGCCGGGTCCTGGCCGAACACCACCGACTTCAGGTCGCGGTCCAGCGTCTGCAGCTTGCTCCGGTCGTCCTGGTTGACGCTCTGCGGCGGGATCCGCGCGATGCGCGAGACGATGTCCTCGATCTCGCCCTTGCCGATGGTCTTCTTCTGCTTGGACTTCGGCAGGATCCGCTGCGCTGCGCCAGCCTCATCGATCACATCGATCGCCTTGTCGGGCAGATGCCGGTCGGTAATGAAGCGCGCCGACAGCTCGGCCGCCGCGGTCAGCGCCGCCGACGCGTACTTGACGCCGTGGTGCTCCTCGAAGCGCGACTTCAGGCCGCGCAGGATCTGCACGGTCTGGTCGACCGACGGCTCGACCACGTCGATCTTCTGGAAGCGCCGCGAAAGCGCTGCATCTTTCTCGAAGATGCCGCGATATTCGGTGAACGTCGTCGCCCCGATGCACTTGAGCTGGCCCGACGACAGCGCCGGCTTCAGCAGGTTGCTGGCGTCGAGCGTGCCGCCCGACGCGGCGCCCGCGCCGATCAGCGTGTGGATCTCGTCGATGAACAGGATCGCGTTCGGGTTGTCCTTCAGCGATTTGAGCACGCCCTTGAGCCGCTGCTCGAAGTCGCCGCGATACTTGGTGCCGGCCAGCAGCGCGCCCATGTCCAGCGAGTAGACGACCGCCTTCTCGAGGATGTCGGGCACCTCGTTCTTGGTGATGCGCCACGCCAGGCCTTCGGCGATCGCGGTCTTGCCGACGCCGGCCTCGCCGACCAGCAGCGGATTGTTCTTGCGCCGGCGGCACAGGACCTGCACCACGCGCTCGACCTCGCTCTCGCGGCCGATCAGCGGATCGATCTTGCCGGCCTTGGCCAGCGCGTTCATGTTCTGGGTGTACTGCTCCAGCGGGCTTTCCTTGCCGTCGCCGCCTTCGCCCTCGGCCGTACCGTCGCCATGCTTGGCCGGCTCGGACTGATCCTTGCGGATGCCGTGGCTGATGAAGTTGACGACGTCGAGCCGCGTCACGCCCTGCTGCTGCAGGTAATAGACCGCGTGCGAATCCTTCTCGCCGAAGATGGCCACCAGCACGTTGGCGCCTGTGACTTCCTTCTTGCCGTTGGAGGTCGACTGGACATGCATGATCGCGCGCTGAATCACGCGCTGGAAGCCGAGGGTCGGCTGCGTGTCCACCTCGTCGGTACCAGGCACGACGGGGGTGTTGTCGACGATGAAATTCTTCAGGCTGGTGCGCAGGTCCTCGATATTGGCCGCGCAGGCGCGCAGAACTTCCGCTGCGGTCGGGTTGTCCAGCAACGCCAACAGCAGGTGCTCCACGGTGATGAATTCGTGGCGTGCCTGCCTGGCCTCGACGAAGGCCATATGCAGGCTGACTTCCAGTTCTTGCGCAATCATGCTTCCTCCATCACGCACTGCAGTGGATGACCTGCCTGCCGCGCGTGCGTTGACACCAGCTCGACCTTCGTCGCGGCGATATCCCTGGTATAGATACCGCAGACTCCCTTGCCTTCCCGATGCACGGTCAGCATGATTTGCGTCGCCGTTTCTCGGTCCCTGCTGAAATACTGTTGCAGGATCATGACGACAAACTCCATCGGAGTGTAGTCGTCGTTCAACAGGACGACCTTGTACATGGCCGGCGGTTTGAGCGCCTGCTCTTTCCGCTCCAGTACGGTGCCTGCATCGCGTTGTGGGACATTCGCCAGCCGTGTAGCCATGGCTTTATTCTAACCCCTCCGCTCAAGTCTGCAATTTGGGCAAAAGCTGTCGGTTTCAAGGGCAAGCTTCCAATTCCGGACCATTCCTCGACCCTCGAACCACGCCGCCCGACGCAGCGGCCAATGGCGTGCCCGAGGGCGTGCCCTGGAGCGTTCCGGGACGCTGCGCGAGCCGTCACAGTAGCACGGTTGCGAGCCGTCCCATTCCTGCCACATTGGCGTCAGGGTGGGGAATGTGCCGTCTTGACAGTCTGATTGTTTGCCAGAAGAATCGTTCGGACATTCAGGTCCGGTCCCGCGAGCCAAAGCAACAGACCGGACCTCGAGTGCTCCGTGAGCAGGGAGGCCTACGGAGCCAGCAGCGGCGCCTCGACAGAGGCGCTGCGGTGTTTGGTGCAACCCCTCGTTGCAGCTGCCGCTGGCCTGAGCGCCCCCCTGTTTGAAATCTGTTTTTTCGTTGGGGGAGTTTATGGCAAGCGGTACGGTCAAATGGTTCAATGATGCCAAGGGCTTCGGGTTTATCACCCCGGACGACGGTAACGAAGAACTGTTTGCGCACTTTTCGGCTATCCAGATGAATGGCTTCAAGACCCTGAAAGAGGGCCAGCGCGTTTCGTTCGAAATCGTGCAAGGTCCGAAGGGCAAGCAAGCCACGAACATCCAGAGCGCCGCCTGAGCGCGACATCGCGACCGCACCCGCCGGCAGAGCGCGCGGCGGTCGCTACAGGCTTCGACGACAGGCGTCCGGCGGGGGCAATCGAATCATCGATTGCCGAGGCGCAAGTCATTGAATCCTGGGGAAAGGGCCCGGCAACGCCGGGCCTTTTCCATTCCATTGCCGTCCATTCCATTCCCGCGGTTTAAAGCCGGCTTGAAAAAACAAACCCCCGCTACCTGACGGCAACGGGGGTTTTTCGTCAACGCGGTGCGTCGCGCAGCCAGAGGGGCAGCGCGACGCCAGCGAAGCCGGCGATTACATATTGTCGATCATCACCTGACCGAAGCCCGAGCACGAGACCTGCGTCGCGCCTTCGAGCAAGCGGGCGAAGTCGTACGTGACCTTCTTCGACAGGATCGACTTCTCCATCGACGAGATGATCAGGTCCGCGGCCTCGGTCCAGCCCATATGGCGCAGCATCATTTCGGCCGACAGGATTTCCGAACCCGGGTTCACGTAGTCCTTGCCGGCGTACTTCGGCGCGGTACCGTGGGTGGCTTCGAACATCGCCACCGAGTCCGACAGGTTGGCGCCCGGCGCGATGCCGATGCCGCCGACCTGCGCGGCCAGCGCGTCGGAAACGTAGTCGCCGTTCAGGTTCAGCGTCGCGATCACCGAGTACTCGGCCGGACGCAGCAGGATCTGCTGCAGGAACGCGTCAGCGATCGCGTCCTTGACGATGATGTCCTTGCCGGTCTTCGGGTTCTTGAACTTGCACCACGGGCCGCCGTCGATCAGTTCGGCACCGAATTCCTTCTGCGCGAGCTCGTAGCCCCAGTCGCGGAAGCCGCCTTCGGTGAACTTCATGATGTTGCCCTTGTGGACCAGGGTCACCGAGGGCTTGTCGTTGTCGATCGCGTACTGGATCGCCTTGCGGACCAGGCGCTGGGTGCCCTGCTTCGACACGGGCTTGACGCCGATACCCGAGGTTTCCGGGAAGCGGATCTTCTTGACGCCCATTTCGTTCTGCAGGAAGGCGATGACCTTCTTGGCCTGCTCGCTTTCGGCTTCCCATTCGATACCGGCGTAGATGTCTTCCGAGTTCTCACGGAAGATCACCATGTCGGTCTTCTCGGGCTCGCGCACCGGCGAAGGCACGCCCTTGAAATAGCGCACCGGACGCAGGCAGACGTACAGGTCCAGCTGCTGGCGCAGCGCGACGTTCAGCGAGCGGATGCCGCCGCCGACCGGCGTGGTCAGCGGGCCCTTGATCGAGACCACGTATTCGCGGAGCACGTCCAGGGTTTCGTCGGGCAGCCACACATCCGGGCCATAGACCTTGGTCGACTTCTCGCCGGCGTAGATCTCCATCCACGAGATCTTGCGCTTGCCGGCGTAGGCCTTGGCCACGGCCGCGTCCACCACCTTGATCATCACCGGGGTGATATCGAAGCCGGTACCGTCGCCTTCGATATAAGGGATGATCGGATTGTCCGGAACATTCAGCGAGAGATCCTGGTTGACCGTGATCTTCTCACCGGCCGGGACCTTGATGTGTTGGTACATGACGTCTCCAGTACGGAACGGGGGTTTTGGAACGGCCGGCGGGTTCGTGACCAGACGGCGAAATGCGGGCCTAGCGGGAGGCATTGTAACGGCCCTCGCGACACCGGCACTGCTGCATCGCGAGACTGCGCCCTATTTGAGTCTTATATAAGACACAAGACCGGTTTCGTATTATGCAGCAATTTTTCATCATCCGCCATCCCGGACCGGCCCTTGCGCCGCGCGCGCTGCGGCATACTGGCGCCTTTCCCGCACCGGTTGCCCCATGACCCTGATCGCCCTGAACAAGCCGTTCGGCACCATGAGCCAGTTCTCGCCCCATCCGAGCCGGCAGACGCTCGCCGACTGGATCGCGATGCCGGACGTCTACCCGGCCGGCCGGCTCGACGCCGACAGCGAAGGGCTGCTGCTGCTGACCGACGACGGCGTGCTGCAGGCGCGCATCGCCGATCCGCGCCAGAAGCTGGCCAAGACCTATCTGGCGCAGGTCGAAGGCGTGCCGGACGAGGCCGCGCTGGCCCGGCTGCGCGCCGGCCTGGATCTGGGCGACTTCCACACGCTGCCGGCACAGGCCACGTTGATCGACGAGCCCGCTTTCCTGTGGCCGCGCACGCCGCCGATCCGCTATCGCGCGGCGATCCCGACCCAGTGGATCGAGATCGTGGTCCACGAGGGCAAGAACCGGCAGGTGCGGCGGATGACCGCGGCAGTCGGCCACCCGACGCTGCGGCTGGTCCGGGTCGGCATCGGTGCGCTGGACCTGCGCCAGCTCGGCCTGGCGCCGGGGCAATGGCAGGAAGTCGCGCCGCAAAGCCTCGGCATGACCGGGCCCGCCCGCGGTGCGGCGGCCGTGCGGCCCCGGCCCAATCCGGGCCGCACCGGTGGACGCCGCGCGAACACGGACCGCACGGAGACGGCCCGCACTGCC